>SLIW01000219.1 GCA_007135435.1 Natronomonas sp. | reverse complement strand
TCGAAAATCGCATGAAGGCGGCTGGGTGTAGCACGAATTGGCTACTTTTCGTGACGCTCCCCACTCTGCCCCTGTTTCGCATTGTCTGGCCGATAGCTCACTGCGCTCGTCCGAACCCCTCAGTCGACGCGAGATGCCTCCTGAAACCCACTACCGACGTCTGGTTGACGCCGAATCCGTACCGATACTTTGGCAGCGACGACCTGCCCCGATGACACCTCGAACTACAGCGTTCTATACACTATATACTTGCGGATGAGACGCTCTCTGAAGAAACCGAGCCACCGTGAAAGGTGGCTTCCCGTGAAAAATGCACGTGATATGGGATTGAACTACAGCGACCGGTACGCAGTAATTGAGTGGCTGATGTGGCGGTGTGGTCGGGTCCTCATTGCATGTGAGGTGATCGATGCGGACTGGATCGCGCCTCAGGGCTTCGTAGAGTGTTTCTCAGACGTCGACACGACCAACGACCAAATCATGCGGTGAAACTTCGATTGATCCTCGTAACCGGGAACCAGCGGCCAGCGATACAGACGGCGCGCTCGGTGGTGGAACAGTGCCTTGAACCAGTCAGACGACGAATGCATGGGAGATGCCAGGTATAACTTATAGAAAAGGCATGTTTCCCTTCCGGAACCATTTTATAGATATTCGGTCAATACTCATCATATGTCTTTCTCCCTCCTGTTCCTGGGGGTCGCCGCGTCGATCTTCGTCGGCTTCAACATCGGCGGGTCGTCGACGGGCATCGCGTGGGGCCCGGCCGTTGGCGCGGGACTCATCAGGAAGACGACCGCGGCGGCTGTGATGACGTTCTTCGTCTTCCTCGGGGGCTGGACGGTGGGCCGGAACGTCATGGACACCCTCGCCGGCGACATCATCACCGCGCCGATCACCCTGGAGGCGGGCGTGGCCGTGCTGGCGTTCATCGGCCTCGGGATCCTCGTCGCGAACGTCTTCGGCGTCCCGGTGCCGACCTCGATGACGACTGTCGGCGCGATCGCCGGGCTCGGGCTGGCGACGGGAACGCTGAACTTCCAGACGATCGGGCGGATCGTCTCCTGGTGGATCGTCACCCCGATCGTCGGTTTCTGGGTCGGGGCCGTCATCGGTCGGTACTTCTACCCCGAACTCAACCGTCGCTTCCAGGTCGTCACCTCGGAGGGGCCGTTGCTGGCGGTCGAGCGAGGCGGACGGATACCGACGATCCGCCTCGGTCCGAACACGACGCGGCGGGAGGTGGTAAGCACGGCGGTGGTCTTCGTCATCGGGTGTTACATGGCGTTCAGCGCCGGGGCGAGCAACGTCCCGAACGCCGTCGCGCCGCTGGTCAGCGACGGCGCGCTTGCGCCGGACACCGCGATCGTCCTCGCGACGCTCGCCATCGGCTTCGGCGGGTTCACGATCGCCCGCCGGACGATGGAGTCCGTCGGGGGCGAGCTCAGCGACATCCCGCTGCTCGCCGCGCTGATCGTGATGCTCACCGCGGCGACGATCACGACGGCGCTCTCCTACATCGGGATCCCGATCAGCCTGGTGATGGCGACGGTGATGACGATCGTGGGGCTCGGCTGGGGCCGGGCGACCCGTCCGATCACGGCCCGGCAGGCCGTCCGCGGCGAGACCGATACGGAGCTGTCGATGGGGGCGCTGAAGGCCGAACCCGACACCGAGATCACGAGAATCGGCGAGGAGGAACGAGCGGAGGTCCAGAACGTCGGGTCACTGTTCAACCCGCACGCCGTCGCCAAGTACCTCTCGATGTGGATCATCGGTCCGTCGATGTCGCTGGCCCTCTCGTACGGGTTCTTCCTCGTATTCCCGTTCGTGGGCTGGTGAACCTCCTGACGTCGTTCCAAACCCCACGACCCCCGTACGGCTTATCCTCGCCGTGCGCGTACGGTATCCATGGTCACACGTGTCCTCGTCCCGATGGACGATTCGGCGATGGCGGAGCGAGCGCTCAGGTACGCCCTGGAGGTCCACCCAGACGCGGAGATCACTGTCCTGCACGTCGTCGGCGAACCCTCGGCGATGATGGGGCGGGCGGCGGGTCTCGCACTCGCGGACGACCTCGAGGAGGCAGCCGAGGAAGCGGCCGGGGAGGTGCTGACACGGGCACGCGAGATCGCGGCCGAGTACGACGTCGAGATCACGACCCGGAAGGCGGTCGGCCATCCGGCCCGGGTCATCCTCGACCGGGCCGGGGACTACGACGCCGTCGTCATGGGCACCCACGGCGGGTCGTTACGGGATCGGCTTTTGGTCGGGAACGTGGCACAGCGGGTCTTCAGCCGGTCGCCGGTCCCGGTGACCGTCGTTCGCTGAACGATCTCCCTCATTCGTCGAATCTGCAGCAGTGGTCGAGTGGAGAGGGACGATCCACGAGGACGGTCCGCCCTCGTGCTATTCGTCTCCGTCGTCGGGCACATCGACGTGGCCCTCGTCCCCCTCGCCGGAGCCCTCGACTCGGGGGTCGAGGCCTCGGTGGTGACTCCCGTCTCGGCGGTGGCACCCGCGGAGACACTCGTTCCGAAGAGCCGCTCGCGCAGGGTGCGCTCGTGGCGCTTCTCCGCCAGCCGCACGGAGCAGTCGACCTCCTCGAGCACGCCGAGCACGAGGGATCCGGGGACGATCCGGGACAGCACGCCCCGCTCCGTCGCCCCGATGATCAAGAGCGTGGCATCGTCGACGGCCTCGGCGATCCGGGTCTGCACGTCACCGGTCACGACGCGGAGCTCCGCGTCAGCGAGGTCGTGGTCGGCCGCCCACGACCGCAGGGACGTGCGCCTCTGCTCCCTGTCGTCGGCGACGTGCAGGAGCGTGACCGAGGCGTCGAGCTGGTCGCGGAGCGTCCGCGCGATCGTCGCCGCGAGGTCCGAGTCCGGGCCGCCGCTCTACGGTACAGTCATCTGCATCGAAACCGACCACGCCAGTGGTGAGTTGGGTGTCGTCCGTGGCCGCGGTGGTCTCCAACGCTTGTCGTGGCCACGCCGGTCTCAATGCCTTACAGTGGCCGCGCAGGTACCCCCCGATCGGGGCTGTCTGCCCGGCTTGATCGCCCCGCCCCGTGAGGGCGAACCTTCGGGTGCATGCGTTGTCTGGACGTGTCCTATCGGAGGCGAAAGAGGCGTTCGAGCAGGCTCCGGCGCGACCGCCGCTCGGTGATGAGCACCGAGCAGTCGACGTCGTGGAGAACGTCGATCGTGAGCGATCTCCCAGCGAGCCGGGCGAGGACGCCCGCCTCCGTCGCCCCGATGAGGATCAGCGTGTGTTCGCGGGCGACGGTCGCGATCGCGGCGTCGACGTCCCAGACCTCCACCCGCTGGGTCGCGTCCGCGAGCCCGTGGTCTGCCGCCCACGACGCCAGGAACGCGCTCCCCTCTTCGGCATCGTCGGCGACGTGCAGCAACGTCAGCTCGGAGCCGAACTCCGCCCGGAGGATCCGCGCGACGTCCGCCGCTAGCTCGGTGTGGGGTCCACCGGTCGTCGGGAGCAGCACCTTCGAGAGGTCGAAGCCGCGGTCCTTGAAGACGAGGAAGTCACACGGCAGCGAGTGAGCCAGCTCGTCAACGAGCGGTTCCGGTCGCCCGGCGACACCGGGGAGGCCCTCGCCCCAGCCCATGACGCAGACGTCCGCCTCGTACCGCCGGGCGGCGTCGAAGATCGCCTTGAACAGGTAGTGCGAGAAGACGGTGTGGGTCTCGATCGCCGCGCCGACCTCGCTCGCGGTTCTCCGGGCGCCGGCCAGGAGGTCCCGCGACTCCTGGAGCTCGAACCGCTCGCGGGCCGCCTCGAGGGACGTCTGGTCGGGGACCTTCACGATGGTGACCGCGACGACGCGCCCGTCGTGCTGGTTGGCCACCGCGGCGCCGAGCGTGATGAGGTGGGTCTCCGTACCGGGGTTCGCCAGCGGGACCAGCACGACGAAATCGTCCGTCTCGGTGGCGCTTTCCACGTCGGCGTCCCTGGTGGTGGTGTCGATGTTTTGCGCGGTGGTCTCGGCGTCACTCATGCGTCGTCACCGTCGTCTGGGAGGACGACGACCGGGACGTCGACGACCGAGACGTCGTCGTCCGAGATTGGATTCGATCGGACGTTCCTCGTGACGAGGTCGAGCCCCATGTTGCTATCTCGGGTCCTGAACACCAATGAGGTGGTGGTATGGTGGGCGACGGCCCCAGAGAAGGTCTCCGCACCGTCCGGATCCAAGACGGACATGACCGCTTGACCGAGGAGCCCAATCACCTTCGCCCTTTCGGCACGGTGTCTCGGTTTCCCCATGGCGGTGTGTGGACGATTGCCGGGATCGATGGTGGGATGATTTCATCGGACGACCGAGATGATGACCCCTGATCGGGGGTGGATCCAGGCCGTGCAAACAGGTGGAATACTCTGTGGAGTCGGTGTGAGGCGACGAGTGCTCGACGTCACAGGCGGTTCCTCTCCGAAAGAAGCCACAGAACGACTTTGTGCGCTCGCGGTCTCGTCTCCTGTATGCACGAGGACGACGAGACCGCCCACCGTGAACTCCTCGGCCACGTCATCGTCCCGGTCGCCACGGAGGACGACGCGCTGAAGACGGCGCGGGCACTCGAACCGTACGAACCCGCACGAGTGACGGCACTCCACGTCGTCGAGAAGGGTATGGGAGCGCCGGACAAGACGCCCGTCGAGTACTCCGAGGAGCTCGCCGACGAGTCGTACGCCGCCGTTCGGGAGGTGTTTCCCGAGGCGGACGAGCATACCGCGTACGCCAAGGATATCGTCGGGGCCATCTTCGAGGCGGCCGAGGAGGTCGACGCGAGCGCCATCGCCTACCGATCTCGCGGTGGGAACCGACTCATGCAGTTCCTCTCCGGGGACCTCTCGCTGAAACTCGTCACCAGGGCCGACCGTCCCGTCATCGCGCTCCCACGTGTCGATTCGGCGGTTGATGGGAGCGCGTAGGCGCCCTTGGCGTGCGCCGTCTGGCGGTTCCTATCCTTCGAGGCGGCGGAGCCGCCGCCAGAGCCGTCGGGAGAAGGGGACCTGCTTACCCGGATCCTTGACGACCAGCACGGAGCTGGTCGTCTCGGCCGCGACGTAATCCGTGGTCTGGCCGAAGAACTCGCGGACCCGATCGGGACGCGACGGCGCACCCATCACGAGGAGGTCGGCCTCGTTGGCCCGGGAGACCAGGGCGGCGTTGACATCGCCGGTCCTGATGAGCTCCGTTTCGGCGGGGGACGTG
>SLIW01000182.1 GCA_007135435.1 Natronomonas sp. | reverse complement strand
GTCGATAGTCGGCGTGACGACGAGCGCACTCACGCCGGCGTCAGCGATGGCCTGCAGGCCCAGAAACGTCTTTCCACTCCCTGTGGGGAGGACGACGCTTCCCCGTCGTCCGTGGTCGATCCAGGCGTCGAGGGCCGCCTGCTGGTAGTCGCGGGGTTCGATGTGGAGCGCCGGCGTGAGCTCGAGGTCGCGATAGGAGCGGGCGGTGTCCTCGACCGACTTGATGAAGCCGTCCTGAAGCGTTGCTTGTTCGCGCGTCTCGCCCCAGGCGCCCGCCCACTCGAGAAGCGGTCGATATCGGTACGCCTGTGCGCGGTACTCGTCGACGCGGTCGTCCCACTCCGCATATGGCACCCCATCCGGCGCATCACGGAGCAGAAGCGTTCCCTCGTCGAACTCGACCTGCATTCGATCGGGATCACGGTCCGGATAGGGATAAGCGGTACTGGTGGAACCACTCCGTGGCGACTGGTTTCCGCGGTAACGGTCAGGGGAAATGCGCACGGTCGTCGTCTACCTCCCGGTAGATTGCGTCGGAGATCCGTTCGAGACGGTCGAGGTCGTGATCGCGGGCCCGTCGGGTGGCTTGAACCAACCGTTGACATCCAGGTAGTCCCGTGCACGCAGGGGAGCACGTCCATCAGTTCGATCGGTGATCATGCGGGGAGTCGCACGCCCATTTCAGCTCGTCATCCGCTCGAACGGTGGATAGTGGCGGTTAACCCGTGGTATAGATTTTACCGGAGACCGGCGAACCTGTGCGTGTATCCAGACCATGCCCGACTACTATTGCCACTCGTGTTCGCGGACCTTCGATGCCGAGGTCGAGAACCAGTACGGGACGTACGAGTTTCGACGGTGCCCAAACTGCAACAGTGCGAAGACGACTCTTGCAAGTTGAGCACTCCCAGACACCCAGGAGAGATACCCGCCGGGGGGTCCAAATAGGTAGGCGAGTACTGGTTCAGGCGCAGGGGGAACGCAACCAGGGACGGCAATATTTATTTCGTATCCACAATACCAAAACGAACGAGGATGTCCGGGGAACGCACGACCCTCGAAACTGTTCCACCAGCGCTACTCGCATACGACCAGTGGATCTGTTGGCGGGAGGAAGACCGAAACGGAAAGGCGACGAAGGTACCGATCGACCCGAACAACGGCGAATTTGCATCGACGACCGATCCGGATACCTGGGATACATTCCAGGAAGCGCGTGAGTGGGCGAAAAACGGGGAGGTGGAGGGCCTCGGGTTCGTGTTCACGAGTGACGACCCGATCGTCGGTGTGGATCTAGACTCGTGTCGAGTCCCCGAAACGGCCAGTACCGCTTCGTGGGCGGACGACATCATCGATCGGCTCGATTCGTATACCGAGGTCAGCCCCTCGGGAACCGGATTCCACATCCTCGTGGAAGGATCGCTACCCGGTGATCGGAATCGAAACGGAGACGTGGAGATGTACGACGCCGCGCGGTTCTTCACCGTCACTGGAGACCACGTTGCCGGAACGCCGAGCGAAATAGCGGATCGAACCGACGCGCTGGCTGACGTCTACACCGCGTATATCGATGCAGACGACGAATCCGCAGAGACGCCCCGGGAGCGTCCACCGAAATCCGGAGCAGATCTGGACGACGCTGAACTCGTACAGAAGGCGACGGACGCGTCGAACGGCGAGAAGTTCGCCCGTCTCTGGCGTGGATCCACCTCGGGGTACGAGAGCCATTCGGAGGCGGACATGGCACTCTGTTCGTTGCTGGCGTTCTGGACGGGTGGAAACCCCGAGCAGATGGATCGCCTGTTCCGCGATTCCGGGCTCATGCGGGAGAAGTGGGACGAGGTTCACTTCGCCGATGGGAGCACCTACGGTGAGAAGACCATCGATCGGGCCATCGCCGGCTCGAGCGAGTTCTACGATCCAGCGGAGCGGTCGTCGAATGCGGCCGCGGAGGGACCTGACCCAGCGCGGCTGTTCGACCGAATGTCACTCGGGGAGGGGTATCGAACCGAGGATGTCGCCGAACTGGAACAGCGCGTGGCGGCGCTCATCGACGAGAAAGAATCGCTGGCGAGCGAGCTGGCGCGCGAACGGGAACGAAGACGTGGACTGGAGGATGAACTCCAGCAGCTGTCGGAAGAAGAGGACCACCGCTGGTTCCGTTGGTTCTCAGAACTTGTTTGAGACGGTGGAGGTAATAGGGCGCGATCTACCTCGTTCGAGCTCGTTGCGTAGCCACTCCATGGGGTGATCCGTTTACTATGGCAGCCATCAAAACGCCGTTTCGATCGTTAATCGATCGAACTCCTCGCAGCCTGGGTCTCCGACGCCTCGTGCTCGCAGACGTCGTTGAGGTACTCTGCCAGCATGAACGAGACCCTCTTCGGTATTGTCTAGGCACCCGGACGCGTCACGGTCGTGATCCTCGACTGATGAGTACCAAGCGCGGGAGAGCATCGAGGAGAACTCACCCTTTCTGTCGGAAGCCAATCTCGAACAGGTCGCCGCCTGGACTGACTTCGTCGCTGGGGAGTTGATCGTTATCGGGTCCGTCAGAACGACGCACTCTTCATCGACTGGACAGCGCCGCCAAAAAGCGTACGCGCTATCCGTCTATGACTGGAGTTCTGCGACGATCGCCGCGATTTCGCTTTCGGTCGGTTCGCCGGTGAACTCGACGACACGATCGTCCACACCGAAGGCGTATCTCCGGTAGGGGACGTCGACGTGAATCCAGCATTTGACGTCCGGGTCTATCGCGTCGTACTCGTCTTCGCTTGCGTTCTCGCCGTGCTTCAGCACATCGAGCAGGTATTCTTCGATGCGAGACGCCCTCGAGATCCGCAGGAGATGATCGGCAGCGACGTGGTCCAGCACTTCTGCTGGGGTTCCAAATCCCTCGCCCACCAGGGAGAACTCGCCATCGTACTCGTGTGATTCGATTTGAACCAGGAGTGCGTACGTCTCAGTCATATCGGTAGTTCGCGAGAGATCAACATCAGAATGGCCATCCACAGCCACATCTTCATTCTCAATCGCTCCCTGCAATGCCGTTCCGTGAGCAAGGTTTAGTCCTGTTGACGAACAACAACGTCATATGCCCTTCACCGTCAGCTGGCACACACTGCTCGACGAACTCGACGAGCATCCCGAGGGGACAACGTTCACCACACCGCTCACACACCACCGGTTCCGTATCACCGACGTCCAGGAACCGCGCGTCATCATCACCTTCGAAGACAGAGACGAGACGCGACCACTCCAGCGCGACCAGTTCGAAACCCTCTATCGGCGAATTCAGGATGCCCCCGACGGATTCGATCTCGATCGTCTCCCGCCCGATGCTGAACCGTATCCCGCGGTGTTGAGCGTTCATCCACGGTTCGAGATCGACGAGGATGCAGGCACCATCAGCGAGACGGAGGGGCCCACAGCATCACAGCTACACGGCGTGGACCAGGGATCAGCCGACGAAGACCGGACCGAACCCGAGGGACTGGACGTGTACGCCGATGCTCTTCTCCTCGTGGATGCACTCGAACGCCACGATGTCACCGCCCCCTCGAACCTGGACACGGATGCGCTGGTGGACATCTACACGCTGCTTTCGGACGTCCAGCGGGACGCCGACGAGGTCCGCCAGGAGGTCGCCGACGTCCTCCTCGACCGCCTGCACCACGACCGACCGGTCTCCGGCCAGTATGGTTCGGTCCAGCGAACGACCCGCCGTAACCGTACGCTCAGGGACGACGGAGAGGTCCTGAAGCGCCTCGAAGACGTTGGTATCGACCGCGAACGGGTGATGAGCGTCGATCGCTCGAAGGTCGACGAGGCACTCGAGGTGACCACGCTCTCCGAATCGGACGTCTACGAGATCGAAGAGCGCGAGTACGTGCGGAAAGCCGCGGTCGACGAGGACGTGAAGGAATCCCGGCTCCAGGGATTGAAGGACCGTCTCCCCGCCAGCGAAGACGACGACGCCGAGCAACTCCAACGAGATATCGAAGACCTCGAACAGCGTATCGACGACCTCACCAGTTTCCGCACGGGAGCGGAGATGCAGGGATGACCGCCTACCGGTTCCGCGTCAAGTTCGATCCCGATCCGACGTCGCTGTGGCGGGATATCGTCGTCGGGGCTGGCCGGACGATCGCCGAGTTCCAGGCGGCGATCAACTCCGCAGTCGGCCTCGACCAGGACCACCTCTGGTTCGTTGGAAACGACGAGGACTACTGGAACAGCACCGTGAAATACCAGTGCCCTCAGGAGTACGCGGGGTCACTCGGGGGAGACACGGTCTTCCGCAACGAGCGGATCGAGAACGCGGGTGCGGTGACGATCGGCGAGATGACCCGCCAGCTCGGCCTCGAACAGTACGACCGCATCTGCTATCTCTTCGACTACGGCGACGAGTGGCGCTTCTATGCCATCTTGAAAGAGATCATCAGCGACGAACCGAGTGACAAAACGCCGAAGGTCGTAAAGGAGAAAGGTGAGCCGATCGCCGACCAGTACGATCTGTCGGGGACTGGTGAGACTGTCCCGTCCCTCCCTGAGCCGCTGTCTTCGGTCCTCCCCGAAACCGCCGTCCCTGTGGCGGACCTCCGTCAACTGGAAGCTCGTGCAGATGTCGTCCACGTCATCCCGCTTCTCAGCCTCGAAACCGGGGTCGGGTTAGTCTGCGAGCGGTTCGCGATCCAGTTCGAGGACACGGGATTCGTCATCGAGAACTTCCAGCCGGGATGGCAGATCGTCGAGGAAGTCGATGGAGGAGACCTGACGGAGGAGGAACTCCTCGGGGCGCTCGCGGACGCCGTACGTGAGTGGCACGCCGAGATCGCGGAGATCTCCGGGGCGATGACGGGACAGCAGTTCGACGAAGAGACCGTCGACGCGATGAACGTCGAACTGGTAGCGGAACTCGAACACAAAGGATACGGCCACCTGTTGTAGCCGTCATCGTCGGGAGATCGTATGTGAGTGGGAATGGGATTTCCCCGACAGTACGATATCGATCGATGTGATGCGTACACCGTGGAGACTGAGTCGGCCGATGAGGATCGCCCTTGCTTTCTCTTCACGCGTGAGGACGGCGGGAGTAGCAAGACGATACCCAGAGACTGGACCGTCGTCGTGAACATGCTCGAGAAGTCGTCGACGGTGAAAAATATCCTGGGATACAGCCCATAGGATTATCGTCGTTGCGACGGGCATATGACCGGATATGAGTGCACGTCCGAAGC
>SLIW01000441.1 GCA_007135435.1 Natronomonas sp. | reverse complement strand
GCATCCCCGTCGGCCCGACGAGCTCGTGGAGGTACTTCTGGATCACCGGGTCGTTCAACAGGTCCTCAAAAGCCATTGCCGTAAATTGCGGCGGCGAATCCTTTAAACGCTCCGAACTCGGGACCGACCGGTGCCACGACGGGTCGCGTCGTCTGGGATCAGGGATCCGGAATCGGGGATCAGGGATTACGGATTGGGGGCCGCCAGGTTGCAGAGCCACGAGGACGCGTGTTCCGATGGTCGCCGTCGAGGTCGCCGTCGACGCCGCCGTCTACCGCTGTCGGGTCACTTAACCTCCGCGGCTTCCGACACGAGTCATGGACCTCGACCGACTCGGCCCGTACGTCTACGGGGAGCGCCCCCGCCGAGGGGCGGTCGTCGCGGCCGCCGCCGCGGTCCTGGCCGCGCTCTCGGTGGGTGGTGCCGGCCTGCTCGGCGTCACCGGGACGCCGGTGGTGTTCATCTTCGCCGCCACCTACGGGCTGTTGCCGGCGATCGCCGGCGGGATCTGCGGGTGGGGTCGGATGGGCTACCCGGCGGCGGCCGTCGCCGGGGTCGCGACCGGCGTCGCCTTCTTCGTGGTCGTGACCCTCGGCGGCGCGTTCGAGGCCGGAATATTCACCGGCGAGGACGACCCACTGCTCGCCTTCTCGATCGCGCTGGCGATGATGGGATTCGTGTGGTCGACCGCCGGCTTCGCCGTCGGCGTCGCGGGGGCCGTCCTCGAGGAGTAGCCTCCAGATGGAGCGGGGTAGGGCCCCCGATCAGGGCAGACGCCGGTTTTCGGGTGGATAGTCCTCGGGCGCGGCGACGGGATCCGATGGGTGGACGACCGGACGTGGACGGTCCTGTGCCTCGCCACCACGATGGCCGTCGGTTTCTGGGATGACTCCGTGTCCACGTCGGGGACTGCTACATCATGAAGAACGCACCCGGCTCCGACCGGATCTTCCGCATACAGTCCTTACAGAACGTCGCGTCCTCGGGCGGCGAGGAGATGCCGTAGAACTCCGCGATGGACGTCGCCCGTGCCTCGTCGACAGCGCGGTCGCATCCGGAGCACGAGAGTTCTGCCATGATTCGCACCCATCCCGCGGTACGCATAATCTTTCTGCCCGGACGCTCCATCTGAAGCGCCGACCGTCGACCGCTGGGTCAACCGCTGGCACGTGGGTCGAGGACCAATGGGGTTGTCGACCGTTCGCTGATGGGTCGATGGCCAGGCGGAGGGATCCACCTGTCGCGTGACTGAGCCCTGGCCGCGCACGCACGGTGAGACCGCGGCCTGGGCCGTTTCGACGGGAGAAATGGTTCGTCCCGGCGGGGGAATTTCTGGCATCGGGTACGCGAGATCGATGGGTCCAACTCAGGCCTCGGGGTCGACCGGCTCGACCTGCTTGCCCGTCGCCGTCGGGACGATGCGGTGGGTCGCGTCCTCCCACTCGCGGTCGAGTTCGCGCCCCCCGAAGAGCCGGTCGAGGAGGACGGCCAGCCCGGCGACCTCGGAGTGGGGCTGGTTCGTCACCGCGACGTTGTGGTCCGCGTGCTCGTAGACGTCGAACGGGACCTTCTCGGCGCCGACGACGACCAGGAGGGGGCCCTCGGCGTGGCCCGCCTGGAGGGCCGACTCGACGTCCTGGATCGGGAGGCCGTACATGGTGAGGTGGGCGATCTCCCCGGGCCACTCCCGGAGGAGCCGCCGGTGGCCATCGGTCACCTCGACGGTGAACGGGCCACCGAACCGCTCGGTCACCTCGTCGATGGTGGCCTTCGCGTCCGCGGCCTCGCCCGCGATGACGACCCGGTCGGCGCCCAGCGCCCGCGCGGTGAGCCCGACGTGGGTCGTCATCCGGTTGTCCCGTCCCGGGCGGTGGCCCAGCCGCAGGACGACGACCTCGTGTCCGTTCTCCATGATGGATGGTACTCGTGGCGGGCGTTAGGGGGTTTCGATGTGGGTGATGGTCGCGGACCGACCGGTGGTCGCGCCGGTACCCCGTCCACTCACGACCACCGGTTCACTCGTCCCGCCCCGGGCTGTACCGGGGGTCCACGAAGGTTCGGGACGGGCAACGGACGTCATATCCCTGGATCGTTCCCGGGGAAATACCGGTGAAATCCTCCGTGGTCACGGGGCTCCCACAGCGGGCACAGCCGTGCTCCAGGAGCGCCTTCGCGGCGGTTCCTTCGACCGGAACCACCACGAGACACGACGAACAGGCGAATTCACGATCCGAGGCCTCGATCGACTTCATGCGCGTGGTTGGTCCTCTCAGGGCTTCTACCCATCCCTCGATCCCGATCACTGGGACGGACCGGCTGTCGAGAAGCCACGGGCGTCCCCTGGATATCCGATAGGCAGTTCCGAAGTGACACCGTCGTTCCGACCGTCTCAGGCGGGTTCCTGGTACTCGTGCGTGGCCAAGTAGCGGCTCAGCACTTCAGAACTCGCCCCCTCGCCGCTCATTAATTCTCAGCTCGCCCCCTCGCCGCTCATCTATTCTCAGCTCGCCACCTCGCGGCTCATCACCGTGCCGCTCACCATTCCGCAGCTCACAACCCGGTCAGCAGCGGTGACGCCGGGGTCACGGCGACCGCCACCCAGAGCTGGCCGAGCCCGGCGAGGACCAGCACGACCCCCGCGAGCCGGACGAGGCGATCGGTGTGCCGGCCGAGCCGGCCCAGGCCGACGCCGTGGCCCACCGCCGTCGCGACGGTCACCGCGAGCATGAGCGCGGCGAACACCCCCGCGTAGGCGCCGATGATGGCCAGGGTCGCGGCGGTGGACGCGGTGGTCGCGCCGAGGGCGATCGCGAGGAACAGCGGGAGGACGCAGCCCGTCGCGGCGGCGGCGTACATCCCGCCGAAGATCGCGAAGCCGAGCACTGAACTGCGCCGCCGCGGAAGCGCCACGTGGATCGCCCCCGTCCCTCCGTAGGCCACCCACAGGCCCAGGACGACCAGCGCGAGGCCCACGCCGACCTCGAGCGCAGGGAGCGCCCGCTGGAGGACGCCGCCCGCGAGCACCGCGACGACTGACAGGACGCCGAAGACGCCGATGGCACCCGCCGACGCAGCGCTGCCCCGGAGCGCCGCGCCGGCCAGCGGCGCGCGCTCGCCGCCGGTCGAGGCGACGTAGTAGCCGACGTAGCCCGGGAGGAGGGCGTACGAGCACGGTGCGAAGAACGTCGCCGCCCCGGCGACGGCCGCGAACAGGACCGACGCGACGAGCCCCTCCCCGAACACGGTCAGCCACCCCGCGCGTCGTCGACGGCCGCTACCAGCTCGTCTGCGGGCTTCCGGCCGAGCTCCGACCAGGTCACGACGTTCGACTCGTCGAGCACGACGCTGAGGGGGACGCCCGTCGCGTCGAGCTCCCGCGAGAGCTCGAGGTCCGCATCGTGGGCGACGGTCCACCGGCCGCCGTGGTCGGCCCACCAGCGCGCGACGTCCTCATGGGTCGTGGTCCGCCCCAGCGGCTCGTTCGTGACCGAGACCACCTGGACGTCGCCGCCGACGGCGTCGTACGCCTCGCCCATGGGGCCCATCTGCTCGCTGCAGACGCCACACCAGGTCGCGAACACCTCGACGAGCGTCACCGACCCGAGCCGCGGGACGGTCACCGTCCCGGCCTCGCTCCCGGGCGCCTCGATCGACTCGAGTTCGTGCTCGGCGATGGCGTCCACGTCATCTCCGAACGGGCGCACCCCGCCGAGGGCGACCGCGGCCCCCGCGCCGGCGACGGCGAGGCCGGCCGCGCCGGCGATCAGCTCCCTGCGGCGCATGGGCTACCACCCCTCGGCGATGGCCCGCACGTCGTCGACGAGGTCGCCCGGCGAGGGGAGGCGCGATCCCGTGTACGTCCGCTCGACGTAGCCGCCGGCGTTGGCGACGAGGATCATCGACTCGTGCTGGAAGGCCATCACGTCGTGGCCGTTCCCGTTCCCGCTCCCGTTCCCGTTCCCGCCGTGGTCGTCGTCGCCGTGGTCGTCGTCACCATGGTCGTCGTCGCTGTGGTCGTGGTCATCGCCACCGCCGTCGTGGTCGTCGTCGCTGTGGTCGTGGTCGCTGCCCTCGTAATCCGGGTTCCGCTCGAAGTAGCACCCGAACTCCTCGGCGACCACGTGGTGGGCGTCCTCCTCGGTCTCGGGACGGAGGAAGTACCAGTTGTCGGCGTCGTACTCGACACCCATGTCCTCGCCGTAGTCCACCAGCACGTCCCGGTTGTCGTGTTCCGGGTCGAAGGTGACCGGCAGGAGCGCGACGTCGTCGGCGTAGCCCTCGTCGATCGAGTCGGCCTGGACGGTCCTGAGCGACGAGACCAGCGCCGGACACGCGCCGTGACAGCGCACGAAGATGAACGTGTAGAGGGTGTGGGCCTCGCCCTCGAAGTCCGTGGTCGAGACGGCCCGCTCGCGTAGCACGTCGGGGACGGTGACCTCCGGGAGCTCGTCACCGTAGATGGGGTGGGCGAGGGCCCCGTCGTCGCGGGCCTGGCGCAACCGGTCGTACTGCTCCGGCGGGTCGAGCACGACGTGGTCGTAGCCGCCGCTGCGGGGATCGAGTGTGGCACAGCCCGCGGTCAGCGCGACCGCTCCGGTCCCGAGGGCGGTCAGGACGCTTCGGCGGTCGACGGATGGTGTTCGTGTCATGGTCGGATATCGACGGTCGCGGT
The DNA here is from genome assembly GCA_007135435.1 of Natronomonas sp. Taxonomy (GTDB): domain Archaea; phylum Halobacteriota; class Halobacteria; order Halobacteriales; family Haloarculaceae; genus Natronomonas. Next base: position 579 of record SLIW01000441.1, on the reverse strand, counting down.
TGATTCGCCGCTCGATGGCGTTCGATGTTCGGGTTCGATCCTGGGTTGCGCCCTAATCGGGTTAGGCCTTTCTCGATCGAGGTAGGTCATTCTCGATCGGGGTGGGCCTCTCTCGACCGAGGTAGGTCATTCTCGATCGGGGTCAGGGCGACTCCAGCGCGGCCCGGGTCTCCTCGTTCAGCTCCCGCATGACGGTGGTCGCGCGTCCCTGCAGCTCGGCCTCGTCGTGGGTCATCGCGGGCTCGTCGTCGAGGTCCGGCCACCCGACCACCACCCGGCCGACGGCGCCGAGGGCCTCGTGCGGCGCACACAGCGACCGCGTGTCGACGTAGTCGTAGACGCCCTCCCGGTCGAACGTCCACTCGAACTCACCGTGGCGACGCAGGATGCCGCTCCGGAACGGCTCGGCGTCCTCCGGCCAGCGACGCGGCCCGTAGGTGTCCGGATGGTACGACGTGACGGTGTGGTACTGGCCCTCGACCGTCCAGGTGACGGTCCCGCCGACCGCGACGTGGACGGCCGGCGGCTCGAAGCTGGGGTTCGGCATGTCCGTCACGACCACCTCGACGGACTCTGCGG
>SLIW01000156.1 GCA_007135435.1 Natronomonas sp. | reverse complement strand
GCCTCGACGCCGACGAGTGGGCCGACGGCTTCCCGATCCGCAACCACAACACGACCACGATCGCCCCCACGGGAACGACGTCCATGGTCGGCAACACCACCGGTGGCTGTGAGCCCATCTACAACGTCGCCTACTACAAGAACGTCTCCGACGACGTCCAGGGCGACGAGATGCTCGTCGAGTTCGACGACTACTTCCTCCGCGTGCTCGAAGACAACGACATCGACGTCGACGAGGTCAAGCGGGAGGCGCAGGCGCAGATGGCGAACAACGAGTTCGACGGCGTCGAGGGGCTCTCGACCGTGCCGGACGCCATCGGCGAGCTGTTCGTCGTCACCTCCGACCTCTCCGGCAAGGCGCACGCCGCCGTCCAGTGCGCCTGCCAGGAGGGCGTCGACTCCGCCATCTCGAAGACCTGCAACTTCCCGAACGACGCCACCGTCGCGGAGATGGACGAGGTCTACCGGTACATCTACGACAACGGCGGCAAGGGCGTCACGGTCTACCGCGACGGCACCCGCTCGAAGCAGGTGCTGACGACGCGGGCGGACAACGCCGAGTTCGCCGACCTCGAGGGCGAGGAGGCCGCGGAGGTCATCGTCGAGCGGATCGAGGAGATCTTCGGCGGCTTCGACGACTTCCTCGACAGCGAGGAGCTCGCGGCCGTCCTCGAGGAGGACGTCGCGGACCTCCTGGACCTCGAGGTGGAGCTCAGTCGCAAGCAGCCCCGCCCGGACGTCCTGCACGGCGTCACCCAGCGCATCGACACGGGCTACGGCAAGCTCTACGTCAACATCAACGAGGACCCCGAGACGGGCCGGCCGTTCGAGCTGTTCGCCAACATCGGCAACTCCGGCGGCTTCACCGCCTCGTTCACCGAGGCGCTCGCGAAGACGATCTCGACCGCGCTGCGCTCGGGGGTCGACCCCGAGGAGATCGCCAGCGAGCTCCAGGGCATCCGGAGCCCGAAGGTCGCCTGGGACAAGGGCGAGCAGATCAACTCCATCCCCGACGCCATCGGCACGGCGATGCGGCGGTACCTCGACGGCGAGGTCGACAAGGCCTACCCGCAGCAGCGCAACCTCACGGAGATCGCCGACGAGTCCGACGGCGGGCCCGTCGACGGGGGCGACGACCACGCCTCCGACCTCGACGACGATCGTACCGACGACTCCGGGGACGATGGCAGACGAGACCGCGACGCCACCGCCCCGGAGACCGACGGCGGGGCGGTGGCGTCCGGCGGAGCCGCGGCGGCCGCGAACGGGGCCACCGACGCGGACGGGGGCGACGCCGGGGCCGCGACGACCGCGGACCCCACCCAGTCGCTCATCGACGCCGGTGAGTCGCCCGAGTGTCCGGACTGCGGGAACCTGACGCTGCAGTACACCGAGGGCTGCAAGACCTGCGAGTCCTGCGGCTGGTCGGAGTGCTGACCTCGATCTAGGTAGGCGCTGGGATCTCGCGACCGGTCGACGCTTCACCGCACGATGCGTCGACGGACGTTATATCCGCGTTCGCTCGTCGTTCTATCTCTCCCGCATCATCGTCCCGTCTCACCGCTCGCTTCGTTCGGACCCTTCCCTATGACGCCGGGAGTTTCCGATGGCTCTCGAGCCACGGATGTCCACCGCGGCCCACCGCGGCCCACCGCGGCCTACCGCGGCCTACCGACGCCCACCGCGGCCTACCGACGCCCACTGCGGCCTACCGACGCCCTCGCTTCCCGCGATCGACCGCCGTCGGGCGACAGCTGCAGGTCCGGCCGCGGTTCAGAACGTGCCGGGGAGGTCGTCCTCGTTGCGTCGCAGCAGGTCGACGAGCGGTTCGACCTCCTCGAAGCGCGCGCCGTGGCCGATCACGCCGTCCTCGTCGTCCCACTCGATGAGGCCCGCGTGCTCGAGCTTCGGCAGGTGGACGTGATGGAGGGACACCGGTGGTTCGGAGGCGCCGTCGGGGACGACGTCCGTCAGCGAGACGCCCTCCGCGTCGACCGGGTCGGCCTCGAGCAACGCGGCGAGGACCTCCCGGCGGAGCGAGCAGCTCAGGAGGTCGAGGATGCGGTCGAGCTCCTCGTCGTGGTGGTCGATCTCCATCGTCATCGGTCGGTGACTCCGACGGCTGCTGGCTCGCTCGTTGTCCAGGAGGGCGGTCGCTGCCGTCGAACGGGTCCGGAGGTGGACCGGTCGGTCGGGGACTGGCGGGCGATGGAGGACGGGCGTTCACTGCGGGACGGGCGGGGGGACTGTCTCCACATCGGCGTGAGTCGACCCGTCGGTGGGCCATAGTTTAATCCCGATTAATTTACGTAAAACGAGGACCGACGCGACGGGGCGGCCGGTAAGCGGCCTATACCTTATTGACGATCAGGACGAACTCACCATCGATGACGACCGAGGGGCGGGGCGGTCGACCCTGTCCGGTGTGTGAGACGCCGATGTTCAGGCGGCACTGCAAGTACGTCTGTCCACAGCACGGCGTCGTTGTCGACTGCAGCGACCCGTTCGTCTAGCGCGGACGTCACTGGTAGGCGAACGTGGACTTTTCGACGGTCACTGCGGCGTCGCACCGTCGACAGAGGTGGCGAGCCGCCGGTACGCCGGCCCGGATAGCGCCAGGAGGGCGGCGAGCGCGACGCTCGTCGCGAGCAGGAGCGGGTCGGCGGCCAGCCCGACGGTCGCGAGCTGTCCCATCGAGGCGCCGAGGAGGACCGACGCGACGACCCACGGCGCCTCTCCCAGGGCGGTCCCGAGGACGTACGGCCTGAGCGGGACGCCCGCGAGCCCGGCCGCGTAGGAGACGGGATCGGTGGGCAGCGGGGCCAGCCGGACCGCGGCCACGCCCCGGAGGTCGCCGGCCGTCGCCCGGACGGCCGCACCGGCGTCGCCGACCGACGACAGGAGGCCCGTCTCGTGTCCGAGGTACCGGGCGAGCGCGTACGCCGGGAGCGTCGTCACGACCGCGCCGGCGAGCGCGATCGGGATGGCGACCGGCCCGAGGAGGTAGCCGAGGAGGATCGAGAGGGCGCTGATGGGCCACGCCAGCAGCGGCCGCACGAGGTAGCACGCCAGGACGACGGCCGCCAGCAGCGCGGGCGTCGCCACCAGCGCCTCGGCGTGGTCGAACAGCGCCGACGGTGAGGTTACGAGCGCGGCGCCGGCCGCGACGGCGACGAGGACGCCGATCCCGGCAACCTGCCGGGCGGTCGCGGGGTGCACACCGGTCGATTCGGACGCCCCGGCAAACCTCTTGTGGTCGGGTCGGGGTCCGCGTTCGGTCGGCGACCGTGGTGGGTCGGCGTCGGAGATGCGGTGGATGCCAGGGCCAGTTCACACGGGCGGTGACATTTATGACCGACCGTGCACACGCTCGTCCGTGGACCGCGAGGGAGAAGCGGACGGCGCCACCCCCGACGATGCAGCGACCGGCCCCACCGGCGACGATGCAGCGACCGCCGCCGCCGGTGGGACGGGTGATCAGGAGGACCCGGACCCCGTGGAGCTCGGCGTGCAGCTGCTGGCGCGGCTGGAGCACGCCGAGCTCCCGCTCCCGGAGGTCGTCGACACCATCGAGACGGTCAGCACGCACCCGGCGACGACGCGTGCCATCCTCGAGGAGGCGGAACGACGCGGCCACATCAACCGCCAGGGCGACGTGGTCGTCCCCGCCGGCGGGCGCTTCCTCTCGTTCGAGAGCGAGGTGGTCACCCGCGACGGCGAGTTCAATTGCCGTCGCTGCGGAGCGTCCATCTCGACGGGCTACTTCATGCGGCTGGAAGCCGGTGAGCACGGGCCATTCGGCTCGTCGTGCATCCGCAAGGTGACGGGCCGGGAGTAGCGGCCGGCTCGCGCGGCCGCTCTCTGGCTAGTCAGTCGAGTCGATATTGTTCGCCGAGTCGATATTATTCGTCGAGTCGATATTGTTCGCCGAGTCGATATTATTCGTCGAGTCGATAGGTCGGTCCGTCAGCGCCCGCGCCTGAGCTCGTCGACGAGCCGTTCGAGGGTCTCCCCCTGGCGCTCCAGTAGTTCGGCCTGGCGGTCCATCTGCTCGCCGAGGGCGCGCACCTCCTCGGCGAGGGCCTCGACGTCGTCCGACCGTGACTCGGCGTCGTCCCCGGAGTCCGTCCCGAAGCCGGGTACTGACTCCACGCCCGAACCGGTGGGGCTCCCGGTCGAACCGTCATCGTCGCCCTCCGTGCCGCTCCCACGTTTTCCGCCGCCGCGGTCCACCCTGCCCCGCGGTCCCGTGACGTCCTGGTCCGCCGGTGGCGACCAGTTTGCGGAGACGAAGCCGTCGTCTGACGACTCCTCCCGTCGGGGCTCGTCGTCCCCGTCACCACCGAGCACGTCGGCTCCGTAGCTCGGTCGACCCACGCCACCGGCGCCGCGATCGCGTTCCGGCCGCTGCTCCTCCTCCCGATCGTCGGACGATCGGCGGCCGGCTCTCCGATCACCGCCACGTTCGACCTCGGCCGCCTCGTCGCGGCGACCGGGACCCCCGCTCGTGACTCCGGCATCGGCGTCCTCGGCGTCCCCCTCGCGCGCGGCGTCCCCGTCGGGGTCCTCCTCGTCCGGTTCGAGCTCCCTCCGGAGCCCGGCGAGCGAGGAGACGCCGTGGTGCTCGAAGACGGCGCTCTGGAGCTCCTCGCGGATGCGGACTGCCCGGTCGTTCGAGACCTTCAGTCGCTCCTGTCGCTGGGCGGTCTGGACGATGATCTGCGTGTTGACGCTGCCCTCCTCGAAGTCGAGGGCGACCAGCTCGTCGTAGGGGTAGTCCTCGTACTCGTCGACGTCCCAGACGGCCCCGCCGACGTGCTTGAGCAGCCGACGGTCCGTGACGACGACCGTCAGCTCGCTGAAGCGGAACTGGGCGGTGATCGTCTCATCCTCCTCGACGGCGCCCGTCGTCCGGAGGACGCCCTCCAGGACGGCCTCGATCACGGCGTCGCCGGATCTGGCCGGGACCGTGAACGACCGTTCGCCGGTCATGCCCGCGAGCCTGACCGTGTGCTTGCGCCGACCGCGTTCGACGGCGACAGTCTCGACGTCGTGACCGAACGTGTCGACCGACTCGTCGGAGAGCAGCCCGTCCGACCGGTACACGTGGGTCTCCGTCGTCGTCACCACCACCCGGTCGCCGCCCCCGAGGTCGACCGTCGACACGACGGTCGCGTCCCCGACCGCCTCCGCCACCAGTCCGGGGAGTTCGTCCATGGGTGTGTGTGCTCGCAGGACGCTATAAAAGGGCGGGTCGTGTCGCGCGGTGACGTC
>SLIW01000193.1 GCA_007135435.1 Natronomonas sp. | reverse complement strand
CGTCGAGGTCACTACTTATTTGACTGTGCCTTGTGAACACGGCGGTGGGACAAGACAATGATCGAATCGATCCTGATTCCGACGGACGGAAGCGACCAGGCGGAGGGGGCGGTGGAGTACGGGCTCGACCTCGCGGAGAAGTTCGGTGCCGAGGTCCACTCGCTGTACGTCATCGAGACGAAGGCGCACTACATCTTCACGGTGGCCGGCCACGACCCGGAGGAGATGGAGGAGTACCAGGAGTACGGCGAGAACCTCGTCGAGGACGTCGTCGACAGGGCGGTCGAGCGGGGCCTGGACGGCGTCGGGGCAGTCCGGAAGGGCAGCATCGCCGAGGAGATCGTCGACTACGCCGAGGACAAGGGCATCGACACGATCGTCATGGGTGCCCAGGGCAGGAGCGACGTCGAGAAGTACCTCATCGGGAGCGTCACGGAGAAGGTCGTCAGGATCTCGGACATCCCCGTGACGACCGTTCGGCCGCGCCCCTGAGGAAGCGGTTCGGGCCGGTCTGTACGGTACGGTACACTGCGGCACGTACGGTACGGTACGGTAGGCTCCGTTCCGTGTCCGAGAGCGCCTGAGAGCGGGCGCCTAGTCGGGCGGCGTGTGGACACACCTTGGGGGTCGTCCCTCGACGGACTGTGAGCGGCACTGTCCAGGGGGTAACACGGCACAGATAGTCAGTCGAGGAGAACGACCAGGACGGACGACCAGGACGGACGGTCGACGATTTAGATCGACGATCTAATCGACAATTGGGGTCGAACGCGGGCGACATGGGGTTCGTTCTCGGAATACTAGCCCTCTCCGACCACACTCGGGAGCGAGGTGACCTTCGAACGAGGGGCCGTCTCGGAGACGCTCGTCTCGTCGGATGGGGTCCGATCACCACCGAAAGAACGCCACACTGCGCCGAACCGACGGCCCGGTGATCAGTCGCCCGGTTCGTCGGTGCGGTCGTCCTCGATGTGGGAGACCACGCCGGCGCCGGTCTTCCGGACGACGACGTCGGTGTCCCGTTCGAGCTCCTCGATGCGTTCGGCGAACTCGTCGGACTCGAGGATCTCGTACTCGTTCGACAGTCCGCGGTACATGCTGAAGCACATGATCAGCAGGACGGCGGCGAACGGGAGTCCTGCCGTGATCGAGGCGGTCTGCAGCGCGGCCAGCCCACCGGCGAGCAGCAACACGGCGGCAACTGCGCCCTCGATGATCGCCCAGCTGACCCGCTGGTTGCGCGGGGCTCGGTGCTTACCGCCGGAGCTCAGGTGGCCCAGGACCAGCGACCCGGAGTCGGAGGACGTGACGAAGAACGTCACGACCAGGATGACGGCGATCGCCGAGAGGATCGCCGTCAGCGGGATCTCCAGGAACATCTGGAACATGGCGATCTCCTCCTGGCCGGTCTCGAAGATGGTCTCCATGATCGTCGCGCCCTCGATCTGAGCGTGCAGCGCGGTGCCGCCCATGATGCCGATGAAGACGAACGAGAAGATCACGGGGAGGATCAACACCCCCAGCGCGAACTCGCGGACCGTCCGCCCACGGGAGATGCGGGCGATGAACATCCCGACGAACGGCGACCAGGCGATCCACCAGCCCCAGTAGAAGACCGTCCAGGCCGCCCCGAAGCCCTCGTAGCCCTGCGCGCCTGCGGCCCCGCCGAACGCCTCGGTGTACAGCGCGAGCGTGAAGAACTCGTCGAAGTACAGGCCGATGGCCTGGGGGATGAGCCCGAGGAGGAACAGGGTTGGGCCAACGACCAGGACCGTCAGCATCAACACGAACATCAGGATCACGTTGACGTTACTGAGTATCCGGATGCCCTTGTGGATCCCCAGGTAGACGGATACCGTGGCGAAGGCGGTGATCGCGGCGATGATGAGAATCTGCGACACCGCGCCGGACGGGACGGCGAGGCCGAAGACCTCGTCGCCGAGGAACGAGAGCCCGGCGTTCACCTGGAGCGCCCCGAGGCCTAGGGAGGTCCCCAGGCCGAAGACGGTCGCGAACACCGCCAGGATGTCGACCAGGTGGCCCCACGGGCCGTAGATGCGATCGCCCAGGATCGGCCAGAAGACCGACCGGAACGTGAGCGGGAGCCCCCGGTTGAACGCGAAGAACGCCAGCGCCAGCCCGACGACGCCGTAGATCGCCCACGGGTGGAACCCCCAGTGGAAGAACGTGATCGCCGTCGCGACCTCCGCGGCGGCCTCCGGTTGCCCGATCACGTACTCGCCGGTATCGTCGAGGTGCCCGTAGTCGAGCCCCTCGACCCCGAAGAGCGGGTCGGCGATGTGCCACATGGGCTCGCCGACGCTCCAGAACATCAGGCCGATCCCCATGCCGGCGCTGAACAGCATGGCGATCCAGGAGGTGTCGCTGAACTCCTTGTCCGCGCCCGGGCCCCCGAGCCTGATGTTGCCGTACTTGCTGAACGCGAAGTAGAGCACGGCCACGATGAAGATATTGGCCGCGATGATGTAGAACCAGCCGAAGTTCGCGTTGATCCAGTCGAACACCATCCCGTAGTACTCCCCGGCCTGCTCGGGTGCCAGTGCCGTGTAGACGATGAACAGCAGGATGATGCCCGCCGAGACGCCGAACACGATCGGCTGGATGTCGAACCCGGCGACGTTGACGTTGCTCTCGCCCGGTTCGACGTCGCTGTCCGCCCTGAACAGGTCGTCGGTCGGTCCCTCCTCGAACGGTGAGTCTCTCCGTGCCATGCCTATACCCCCGGTCTGTCGTGATTCGTCGGATTCGTCATCGTGTAGCCCCTCTGTGTGGTGTCTCCGTCACCGGCCGTCGTCGGCGGGCCGACGACAGCCGCTGTGTGTGTATCGCGTCGCCCCCTCCGGTTCCGCGTGATGGCTGCCATTCACACTCACGACAGAAGGCCTCCCTACAGACACTTTACTTTTCCGATGGTTGAGATATGTCACTTCCTCTGGGACCGAATCCGGGTTCGGTCGACTCGGATCATCGGCCAGTGCGTCCGAAAGCGGGAGTTCTCGAACGAGGCCCCCCGACCAATCGGAAATGCGAGTTGTTGGTCGGTCGACGTGTTGTGGTTCCTCCGGTCGGGAATCCGCGGGTCGACTTTCCGGGGTCCGAGCTCGACGATCCGACCGGAGGAAACCGCTCGAGTGGCGGGGCGGCCGACCGGCTTGCCGAGCGTCGGGTATCCCGGTTAGAACCTGGAGAAGAGGCTTCCGAATCGGTACGGGGTGACCGCGAGTCCCAGCACGAACACGGCCGCCGCGAGGGCGAAGAGGATGTAGCTCCCCCTCACTAGATACGGCCCGGCACGGGGTCCAACGAACAGCGAGAGGTACGCCAGGGGGATCATCGCGATGGCCGCGATCAGCATCACTGTCGCCAGTTTCATCGCCATCTGCTTCGGGTTGAACTGGCACCGTGGACATGACTCCTCGTCACCGTCGAGCTCCAGCCCGCACCGCTTGCAGTGCGGCATCCCCCCGCCGAACGGTAGCATCTCGATGGTGCTTTCGGCTACCAGCACTAAGTCCCTCCCATGCGGGCACGGCCACGACGGGTAGCCACGAGGTCACGAGGTCCTCAGCGAGGTCGCGAGGGGAGGTGTTGCGCGCGGTCCCGACGTGACGGAGCCCCCCGCGCGGTCCCAACGTGACGGAGCCCCCCGCGCGACCCTGACGTACCGCTGTCCCGGGGAATCCGTGGTCCCCGCGGCCGTGGCGCCGGACCCATCTCGCCCCGGCCGTCGATCCCCACGGGTGTGGACAGCCCACGGCGAGTGGTGACCGAGAGAGCCACAACCCACACCAGCCGTTATATACGCCTCGTGTGAAGACGTACCACGGTGTCGCCAGAGACCACAGACACGGGGGCGGATTCGGCGCTCGAGGCGCTCTTCTACCGGACGGATCGGGTCAGATTCATCTACTGGCGACGGTACTCCAGCGGCAAGCAAGCAGTCTACGCGGTCATGGTGGTCACGGTGCTGGCGTTCGTCACCGGTCTGTCGAACGTGAGCCAGGACGCGGTCCACCTTGAGGGGCCGCTCGCCGCCGTCCTGCCCCCGGTCGAGGGGTACGTCCGGATCGCCGGCGTGTTCGTGTCGTTCCTCCTCGCCATCGTCACCTACGGGTTGAACCGTCACAAGCGCGTCGCGCTCTACGCCGCGCTCGTGACCCTGCCCGCGACGGCGCTCCTGCCACTGGCCACGTTCCAGACCACCGACGTACCGCTGTTCGCGGCGATCCTGGTGAGCGTCGTCCTCCTGGTCCGTAACCGCTCGCAGTTCGACCGGAGGCTCGACCTGTCGTCGCTGCAGATCGCCTCGGTGTCGGCGATCGCCGCCGTGCTCTGCTACGGGACCGTGGGGTCCTACGTGATGCGCGAGCAGTTCGTCCAGATCGAGACCTGGGGCGACGCGGTCTACTACGTCATCGTCAGCATCGCGACCGTCGGCTACGGCGACATCACGCCGGTGACCGCAGAGGCGAAGTGGTTCTCGCTGTCGGTGATCCTCCTCGGGACGGGTGCCTTCACCGCCGCCATCGGGGCGCTCGTGATCCCGGCGATAGAGAAGCGGATGGCGGCAGCGGTGGGACACATGACGCCATCGGAGCTCACATTCCTCGAGGACCACGTCCTGGTCCTCGGCTACGGCGAACTCACGGAATCGATACTCGAACGCGTCGCCGCCGACGCCGACGTCGTCGTCGTCACGGAGGACACCTCCGACGCGACGACGCTCGACGACGACGACGAGGTCGCCGTCCTGACGGGCGACCCGACGGACACCCGGACGCTCCAGGACGCGCGGATCGATTCGGCCCGCGGCGTGGTCGTCGCCACCGAGGACGACGCTCGCGACGTGCTCGCGGTCATCGCCGCTCGACAGGCCAACCCGGATGTGCACATCGTCGCCGCCGCGAGCGACCCCCACCACGTCGACAAACTGGAGGTCGTCGGTGCTGACGAGGTCGTCAGCCCGACCGTCATCGTCGGCCGGCTGCTCGGGACGTCGGTTCTAGAGGCTTCTCCCGTCGGTTCGGAGGAAGGAGGGGACGGGGACGGGGACGACCGCGCAGAATCGGGAGGGGGTGACACCTGAGCCGTAGCCGCTCGCAGGGGGACGACCCCGGCAGGATCCGATCGAGACCGCACCACCACGAGGTCGACCCTGCCACTGACACCACGAAGACAGTGGACCGCCCGGTGCGCGGAGGATTGGGACCGCCCGGTGCGCGGAGGATTGGGACCGCCCGGTGCGCGGAGGATTGGGACCGCCCGGTGCG
>SLIW01000335.1 GCA_007135435.1 Natronomonas sp. | reverse complement strand
GCCGGCGCGGGCGGCGGCGGGCCGATGGGCGGTCCGGGCGGCCCGGGCGCGGGCGGCGCCTGAGCGGGCGTGACGGACGACTCGAGCGACGGGAACGGAGACGAGGTGTCGGACGACCCGAGCGACGTGGAGGTCGTCGAGGCCGCCTCCGACGCGGCCGAGGGGGTCATCCTCTCGCGGTACCGCCAGTCGGAGGTCGCCGACATGGACGTGACCGTGCGGTTCGAGGACGGCCAGCTCGAGGTCGACGTCTACCTCGACGCACCGGAGGACGCCGAGCCCGATCCGGCGACCGTCGCCCAGGAGGCCGTCGAGGCCGCCGAGGCGGCTGTCGACGAGCTCTTCGACGTGGCGTGACGGGTATCGGGGGTCGACCTTCCGCTTCCCTCGACGGCCGTCGTCACCTCAGCCTTTAGAACACCACCGAGCGCGACCGACGGGTGGAACCCGACTGCCGCATCGGGACCCGAAGGGGTGGCACTGTCTCGGCGGCTGAGTATGGTCCAAAGACGACGGAAACGGATAGAAGTGGCCGGCGTTCCGTCGTCACTCGCCGTCCTGCAATCGCTGGATCGTCTCGACGAGCGGGTGGTGGGCGTAGTCGACCTCCTCGATGTCGGCGATCGACTCGAGGTTGCCCTTCCGTGCGGTCTCGGCCATCCCGAGCTCGACGCGCTCGTCGAGGACGATGACGTAGGCGTCCATCTCGTCGATGCCCAGGCGGTCGGCGGCCTTCACGCGGTGGTGGCCGTCCGCCAGCAGGAGCTCGCCGACGTTGTCGATGACCACGAGCGGCTCCGCCAGGCCGTTCTGGAGCTCGTAGGCGCGGCCCTCGAGCTCGTCGGTGTAGACCTTGTTCTGGGTGGGCGTCAGCGTCCTGATGTCGACCGTCCGGCGCTCCTCGCTCGCGCCCACGCCGTGGATGCTCTCGAGGGTTCGCTTGAGCTTGCCGACCTTCTCCGGGGTGGCCCGCTCGATCTGCGAGCGGATGACGTCGGCGTTCGAGATGATGCCGACGAGGTTCCCGGCGTCGTCGACGACCGGCAACCGCTGGATCCCCGAGCGGAGGATCACCCGGGCGGCGTCGGAGATCTTCATCTCCGGGTGGGCGACGATGAGGTCCCGCGACATCACCTTGAAGATGGGCTCGTGCTCGTCGGACAGGAGGAGATCGCGGGCGCTGACGAAGCCCTCGACGCGCCTGCCGTCACATACCGGGAAGCCGCTGTGTGCGTCGCTGTCCACGATTCGTTCGGCGACCACCCCCACCGCGTCGTCCGGCGAGACGGTGTCGACCTCCGCCGTCATGTAGTCCTTCACCCTGGCGTGCCGCCTGTCGAGCGACTCCCGAACCTCCCCGCCTTTGCTCATGGATACGCTGAGGGGTCCCTGTGGGGGCCGACTCGTCCGGTGTGTGGTCCGTCCATGTGGGTACTCGATGGTGGTCGGTGGGGAAACTCCCCCGACCGATTCAGTCGTACGTTCGGGCTGGGACTGTAATAACGACTGCGGCGGGTCCGGGCTCGTCGACGAGGGGCTCTGGTCCCGTTTCCCCCGGCCAAGGGGGTGGTATTCCCGGGTGTGACGGTGAGCCACCCTGAACGGATATATGTGGATTCAAACACCGGAGACGCGCGAACTGTCGGCGGGTTGTTCGCCCACCCGGTCAGGATCGTCCTCGGTTTCCTGGTCGGTCGCTACTGGCGGGTCAGCGTGGTCGATCTAACCCTCATCGCTGGTCTGGTCGTCTCTGGTCTGGTCGTCTCTGGTCTGGCCGTCTCCGGTCTGGCCGTCTCCGGTCTGGTCGTCCCCAGGCTGATCGTCTCCGGTCTGGTCCGCGGATCGGTTCCGTTCGTCCGCGCCGTCCCCGCCACCGTCCCCGTCGCCTGCGGATCCGTCGCTCCCGGAGCCGCCGAGGCCGTGCCCACCGATCCCGATGAAGTCGTCGTAGACGAGCGTCGTGACGCCGGCGGGGTGGACGCCGAGGGTCTCGAAGAACCGCTCGGTGATGATCTCCTCGATGACGGTCCGTCGCTCCTCCTCGTCGGTCTCCTCCAGGAGGATCCCCAGCGGGATCTGGGCGCCGGCCATGTTGGCGTGTCCGCCAGCGTTGCCGATCTGCTCGAACGCGTCGCGGAGTACCTCCCCCAGGTCGACCTCCGTGCCGGCGCTCCGCGCCCGCGCAGAGATGAACACCGTCTCGTCGGTGTATCCGAACACCATGGTCGTGTTGATGTCCTCCAGTTCGAGGAGCCGGTCGGATGCCTGCGCGAGCGCGTCGCGGTCACCGATCCGGCCCACACAGGAGGTCAGCACGCCGCCCTCGACGCGTCGGTTCGTGACCGCCCGGGCCAGGACCTCGAGCGTCTCCGCGGTCAGGCTCGGCGTCTCGATGCGCCCGAGCGCCTCCTGGTCCACGTGGTCGATCAACCGGGCCGCGGCGTCGAAGTCCGTCGGGGAGACCTCCCGCCGGAACTCCCGGGTGTCGGTGCGGATCCCGAAGAGCAGGCCGGTCGCGAGGTCGTCCGAGAGCGCCAGGTCGAGCCGGTCGAGGTACTCGACCAGGAGCGTGCTCGTCGCGCCGACGTCGCTCCGGAGGTCGACGAACCGGGCCTCGACCGGCGCCCGCGGCGGGTGGTGGTCGATCACGACGTCGATCGGGGTGTCCTCCGGGAGCCCGTTGTTGATCCCCGGCCGCGAGTGGTCGACCAGCGCGAAGCCGCCGAAACTCGAGAGGTCCGCGTCGTCGTCGAGGTTCCGCAGGTCGAACTCGAGGAGGTTGACCATCGCCCGGTTCTCCTGGTGGCTGATCTCGCCGAAGTAGCAGACCTCCGCGTCGGTGCCCGCCGTCTCGGCGACGTGCTTTAGCCCCACCGCCGACGCGATGGCGTCGGGGTCGGGGTTGTCGTGGGCGATCACCGCGAGCGTCCCGTCGACGTCGCGGAGGACGCGCTGGAGCCGCCGGGGCCTGATCCCCGCGTCGCCGACCCGCTCGAGCAGTCTGGCCGCGGTCTCGTCGGCCACGTCCAGCACGCGGTCGGCGTGTTCGGCGGCGTTCGCTCGACCGTGTCCGTCCGAGTCCGCTGCGTCGGCCGCACTGTCTGTATCGGCGGTGTCATCCGCACCGTCAGCATCGTCAGCATCGTCAGCATCGGCCGTATCATCCGCGTCGTCCGCGTCGGCCTTGTCATCCGTATCGGCCGAGCCATTCGTATCGGCTGAGCCATTCGTATCGGCTGAGCCATTCGTATCGGCTGAGCCATTCGTATCGGCCGTGCCACCCCCACCTCGAGTATCGTCCGTGGCGAGGCGGTCGTGGGACTGGCAGGCGAGGATGAACGCCTCGGGATACGCCGTCCGGGCGACGGCCGCGAGTTCGGCCGTCTCTGCCGGGATCAGCTGCGGTGGCGCGACGACGACCGTGTCCACCTCGCCCGCGACGGTCCGCACGACCGTCGGGTCGTCGATGGTCACCCGGCGGGCGTCGACGCCCTCGTCGCGGAAGGACTCCGCCCGTTGCTCGTCAGCGACCAGCACCAGGAGCGACCCGGGCATGTCGACGAGCCGCTCGACCAGCCGCGTCCCGAGCGCGCCGCATCCCAGCACCAGCCGGTCCATGTCGTCGAGTGCGGGGGCGAGCGGGTTAAAGGGTGCTGCAGCGGTGGCGGCGATGGGCCGCCCAGCGCCGGCGGTGGTCTCCTGGGCCGCCCAGCGCCGGCAATGGCTACGATGGACCCCCGAGCCGTCGCAACGGGTCGACGGACCCCGGGGCGGAGGTGGCGGGATGTGGTGGCCCGCAGACGATCACGTCCGGCTCCACATCCGCTCGACGTGGAGGCGCTTGGCGACCCCGCGTGCTCCGGACCACGATTCCGCGGCGTTTTTGAGCCGCACCGTCGAGAGACCGGTATGGGAACACAGGACGGGGGCGGCGGTCGCGAGGACGGCCGGGAGCGGGACCAGGCGCTCATCGACGCCCTCCGGGAGGCGGAGGCGGTCATGTTCGGGGAGTTCGAGCTCGCCCACGGCGGCACCTCCCGGTACTACGTGGACAAGTACCGCTTCGAGACGGACCCGGCCTGCCTCCGGCTGATCGCCGAGGCGTTCGGCGAGCGGCTCCGCGCGGACGGCCTCGAGGGAACCACGCTCGCCGGCGTCGCCCTCGGCGCCGTCCCGCTGGTCGCCGCCACGGCGGTCGAGACCGACACGCCGTACGTCATCGTCCGGAAGAAGACCAAGGAGTACGGCACGGCCAACCGGGTCGAGGGGACCCTCGCGGAGGGCGAGGAGGTGGTCGTCCTCGAGGACATCGCCACCACCGGCCAGAGCGCGGTCGACGCCGTCGAGGCCCTTCGCGAAGCGGGTGCGGTCGTCGAACACGTCTACGTCGTCGTCGACCGCCAGGAGGGCGCCCGGGAGAACCTGGCCGCCCACGACGTCGAGCTCGGCGCGCTCCTGTCCGCCGAGGAGCTCCTCGCCGACGGGGACGTTGACGCCGATGCGGACGAGGACACCGACGCGGACGCGGACGCCGATGCGGACGCGGACGAATAGGTCGACGCAGCCGAGGACGTCGACGCTGGTGCCGGGATCGACGGACCCTGCCGTGGCAGACCGCCCGCGGGAGCGACCGGGGATATCCACTTCGGTGGCCATCTCTCGCAGTCGAGACACCGAAGTATTCATGGACGTGCGAGGTGGGGTCTCGGTATGAACCGGACGGAGAAGGCCGCCCTCCAGCTCCGCGCCGTCGACGTCCTCCGGACGCTCAAGGAGACGCGGACCTACGACGAGCTCGCCGCGGAGACGGGCCTGCCGGCGGGTGACCTGAACCGCTACGTCAACGGGCACGTCCTGCCGAGCGAGGCACGGGCCCGCGAGGTGGTGGAGGGGGTCGGCGAGTCGCTCCTCGTGGAGGGGCTCCGCGCGCGCATCGCCGTCGACGAGGAGGGCTACGTCGACAACTCCCGGGTCGTCTTCGACCAGTCGTTCCTCTCGCTGGTCCCGCCGGTCGCCGCGGAGACCCTCGGCTTCGAGCCTCCGGACGCGGTCCTGACGGCCGCCACCGACGGCATCACCCTCGCGGCGGCGATGGCGCGGTACTTCGGCGCGCGGTGTACCTACGCCAAGAAGACCCGGGAGACCGCCGTCGAGGAGTTCATCGAGGCCAGACAGCGGCTCTCGTCGGGCATCGAGATCGACTACTACCTGCCCGAGAGCGCCCTCGACGCCGGCGAGTCCGTGCTGGTGGTCGACGACCTCATCCGCTCCGGGGAGACCCAGGAGCTGCTGCTCGAGATCGCG
>SLIW01000476.1 GCA_007135435.1 Natronomonas sp. | reverse complement strand
GGGTGGATGGGTGGAATGGCCGGTGGGTGGATGGGTGGAATGGCCGGTGGGTGGATGGGTGGAATGGTAGGTGAGTGGATGGGTGGCCGACTGGAACTGCATCGTCGGTCCGCCGTCCGGATCGTCGGTCCGCAGACCGCATACTCCGTGGCCGTGTCGTCGGCGAGGCAACGACACTGTTTAGACACGGCCCTCGGAAGCCCCGGACATGGTCCGGGACCCGCTGGCCGACGAGGAGGACCCCGACCTGGTCGAGATACTCGGTGCGCTGTACGACGAGGACTGCCGGCGGATCGTGGAGGCGCTCGAGGAGCCCCGGACGGCCAGTGAGCTCCTCGAACGGGTCGACATCCCGCGGTCGACGCTCTACCGGAAGCTCGACCAGTTGACCGACGCGACGCTGCTCTACGAGGGGACCGAGATCCGGCGCGACGGCAGCCACGCGGGGCGCTACGAGGTCGACTTCCGGGAGGTCGTCGTCACCTGCGACGATATGCGCCACCTCGACGTCGAGGTCGAACGGCCGGCGCGGCGCGCCGACGAGCGGCTCGCCGAACTCTGGTCCGAGGTTCGGAAGGAACTGGAACAATGAGTCCACACACCACGGTCGGAACGGAGGTACAGCTCGCCATCGCGGTCGTGAAGACGCTCATCCTCGCCGCCGGCGGGATCGTGACGTACCTCGCCTACAGCGCCTACCGGCGTACCGGCGACGGCTCCCTGCGGCTGCTGTCTATCGGCTTCGGCCTCATCGTCGTCGGCGTCCTGCTCGCTGGGTTCACCTTCGAGCTCCTGGGCGTGGACCTCGGGATCGGCATCCTGATCGAGAGCCTCTTCGTCCTCGCGGGGATGCTCATCATCGCCCACTCACTGCGGGTCTGAGCCGTCGCCGGATGGAGGAACGATCGCAGGTCCTGCGAGGGTATCTGAAATTCTCAGCGGTCGCTGGACGTATCTCGAGGGGGCACGGAAGCGTTCAGAGAAGAAGAGGACGGTCACGAGACGGGTGGGTGCATCCCACCCCGCTTTCACCGTCCTAGCCGAGGACGTACCGGAGCCGGGGGAACCGCTCGACGAGCGGTTGACCGCCGACCTCGAGTCGCTCGATGTAGCGGTCCAGGCCGGCGATCCGGCCCGCCGCGAAGGCACCGAGGGCCAGGAAGGCCACGGCGTAGATCAGCGTCGAGTCGAACGCCGCCAGCCAGTTGCCCTCCCAGCCGCCCAGGTAGAACGCCAGCATCTGGATGGCGCCCCCGAGGGCGGCCAACCGGACGAACGCGCCGGCGATCAGCGCGAGGCCGATGAGCAGCTGTGTCACCGGGATGATGACGTTGATCGTCTCGAGGACGAGGGGGCTGGCAGCCAGCGCGGCGTAGAGCCCGCTGACGGGGCTCACCGGGTCGACCCCGTGGACGAGGTAACCGCTGGCGTCGAACGGCCACGCCAGCAGCTTCGACACGCCCGCGAACAGCATCATCCCGCCCATGACGAACCTGAGCGCGACGACGAACCACGCCGAGAGCGCGTGGGGCTCGCCCGTGAGGGCGATCCCGCCGTAGCGGCTCTCGAGCCGGTTTCGAGTTGTAGTTGACATTTTGTTCACCTTACATTCCTCCCTTGGATGGGAAGCAGGTTAGACCGGTAAGGTGTGTCCCAGTTTCTGAGATGGTGTCTCAGAAGTTGGGACAGCTGTCCCGACGTAGGGGACTCGGATCTCGTATCGTGGGACAACAGTCTCTACCGGCCGGAGAGCAGTCTCGAGGCGTGGGAAACCTCAGCGAAACGTGTGACGGGGATCCCGTATCTAGCATCGGGTGGGTCAGAACTGGCGGAGGCGCTCGAGCCGCCCGGCCGCCGCGCCCGACGCGAGGACGTCCCTGGCGGTCTCGATGCCGGCGGCGACGTCCGTGGCGCCTCCCCCGGCGTAGATGCGGAGGGCGGCGTTCACCGCGACCGCGTCGGCGAAGTGGTCCTCGCGCTCGCCGGCGAGGACCTCCTCGGTGATCGCGGCCGAGTCGGCGGCCACGTCGTCGACCGCGAGGTCCTCGCTCTCGAGGTCCATGCCGTAGGTCGGCGTCTCGACGTCGAAGTCGACCAGCTCGCCCTCCTCGCCGTGGACGCCGCCCCACGCCGTGCCCTCGGCGTTCCAGACCGCCACCTTCGTCGAGCCGGGGCGGACGTCGTCGTAGCCCTCCAGCCCCTGGAACATGACGACGCGCTCGACGACCGCCGACTCGGCCTCCCGGAAGGTGTCGATGACCCGCCTCGCGAAGGGGAGGTGGTAGAACGAGCCGAGGTGGACCGACGCCTCCGCCGGGTTCGCGAGCGTCTCGATCGTGTTGACGAACGTCCGGACGCCCATCTGGTCGCGGCGGTCGAACAGCGCGTCGACCTCGGGGGCGAAGTTCGGCTGGTAGTAGAAGCCGAGGCCGACGGCGTCGGTCATGGCCGCCGATTCCTCCGGTTCCAGGTCGGTCCGGACGCCGAGCGCGTCGAGGACGTGCCTGTAGGCGTCCTGCTTCTGGGTCGGGACGCGGTCGCCCGAGTGGGTCACCACCGGGACGCCCGCGGCCGCCGACACGAGCCCGGAGGCGACGCCGAGGAGCGCGGTGCGGCCCTTGCCGTCGTAGTTGGCCCCGCAGTCGACGGGGTCACATTCCGGGGCGGCGGACTCGACGCCCCCGGCCATCACGTCGACGTAGGCGCCGAGCTCCTCCGGGGTGTTCCGCTTCCAGCGGTTCGCGAGCCAGAAGGCCCCGAGCGTCGTCGGGTCCGGCTCGCCGTCGAGGATGCGCCGGAACGCCTCGCGCGCCTGCTCGCGCGTCATGTCGTCCGCGGACTTGTGGCCCGAGCCGACGACCTCCGTCATCAACCGTTTCAACTGCCACTCGCCGTACGTTCCGGACGCGCTCGCCATATCCCGTCTTCGGGTCAGCCGAGCAAAAATTCCCCGTTCCGGCGAGTGTCGCCACGGGAGACGACGGCGGGGAGCGTCGCGATGGGACACGGCGGCGAGAGACGACGGAGTGCGCAGCGACGGGACACGCCGATAAGCATAGCGGCGCGTGAGCATGGCGGGAACGAGCATGGCCGCGCGGAAGACGACAGGTGTGCCGACGGACGACCACAGGTGTGCCGACGGACGATCACAGGTGTGCCGACGGACGATCACAGGTGTGCCGACGGACGACCGTCGACGAGGAGATCCACGTGCCCGCGGCGTCGTCCCTCCCGTTCGATCACTAGAGGGGCTCCACTACCCAGACGCCGAAGCAGACGGGGGCGCAGTACGAGCCACCCGTCGGCGACGGGTGAGCGGACCGACCTGCCACGTGGTCGGTCTCGCTCCGGAGTGACGCCGCCCGTTCTCTGGAACCGAAGTTCCACGTCCCGATCGACGATGGACGGCCCGTGTGCGGTCGCACCGTGACGCCGATCCAGGATCGGGCCTATCCAACCCCAGATCGAACCGAGACGACGATGGATGACGAGAACAATTATTGCCTCCGCCTCACAAGTCCTCCGTCGACGACACTGACGTATGAACTTCGTCGATATACCGGAGACCGCACCCGACGCGTCGAGGAGAACCGGGGCGAACGGGAGCCGCGACGGCGAGATGGTCGACCGGGCGACGGTCTCGAAGGGCGGTGATGCGGCGGACATCCTGCCGGACGGGACCCTCGAACGGCTGATCGGATCACTCGAGGGCGTCGGACGTGACGACCCGCCACGGACGCTCGCGATCCGCGGGGAGTTCGCCCAGCTGCAGCGCGAGCTGGAGGGCAAGATCGAGCGGTTCGACCGGACGTGCGCCGTGTGCTACGAGGACGCCGAGCTGGTGATCTACCGCCTCGACAGGCAGAAGGACTACGAGTACATCCTCGACTACTGCGAGATCGACGACGCCCGGCTCCGCCGGACGATGGTCGAGCTGATGCGCGCGATCGCCGCCGACCGGGCGGGGGACGTCCCACCGTACCCCCTGGTCGTCCGCAAGCCGCAGATGTTCCGGAGCGGGGAGCGGCACGTCCTGTTCCGGCTCGAGCGGTTCGCGCGGGACGCGCCGGTCGTCTCTCGGTGGATCCGCCAGTTCCTCGATCACTCCCGGCTCGGTTCACGCACGGAGTAGGTGACCGCCGACACGGTATCGGCGCGGAGGGCCCGGACGTCGACGCGCTCGACGGCGCCCTCGAAGACGCACTCGACGGCGCCCTCGACGACCCCCCACGAGGGGGTCTTTTTATCGGTGGCGACCGAACCGCCGGCCATGGCGAGGGAACTGCGAGACGGCGTGTGGTGGCTCCGCTGTCGGGGGGTCAACGCCTACCTCCTGGCCGACGACGACGGACTGACGCTGGTCGACACCGGCACCCCGTTCGACGCCATCCGGATCGAGGTCGCGATCCGGGAGGTGGGCTTCGGTCTCGACGACGTCGAGCGGATCCTGGTGACCCACTACGACGTCGACCACGTCGGCGCCGTAGCGAAGCTGTCGACCGATGCCCCGGTGTACGTCGGTCGCGACGACGCCCCGCTGGTGACGGGGAAGCGCCGCCCGTCCCCCACCGGCGTGAAGGGATTGACGCAGTTCGTGACCCGCCCGTTCATCCGGACGCTGGCGACCGACCGCGTGCGTCCCGTCGAGGACGGCCAGGCCATCGGCGGCTTCACCGCCCACCACACGCCCGGGCACACCCCGGGTCACACGGTCTTCGTCCACGAGGGTCGGGAGGCCGCCTTCCTCGGCGACGCCGTGATCGAGCACGGAGGCGAGCTGCGACACACGCCGTGGTTCATGTGCGACGACGTCGACCGGACCCGCCGCAGCGTCCGCGAGTTCGAGGCCGACGCCCCCGAGTTCGCGGTCGCCGCCATGGGCCACGGAACCCCGTTCCTCGAGGGCGGTCGCGACCGGCTCCGCGATCTCGTCGCGTCCATGTAGCACACTGCGTCGACTCCGTTCCCCGTCCGTCGCCGCCGCCCACCGTACATCACCGTCGCTGTCCGCTCACCGGGTGGACACAGGCTAGCGCCACCGAGGGACGCCTCCGATCCATGTATTCGACCCCCTCGACCGCCCGTCCGGGCCGGGGGAGCAGTGTTGAAATAAGCGGAGAACCACGCCGCTTCGTCCGGCCGATCAAGCCGTTCCTGGTGGACTGAAAGGGCGAGGCGTTCTCGGCGAAACCCGACGACGCAAGCACCGCAGGGAGCGAAGCGACCGAGGAGCGCAGCGAGTCGCGGGAGTCGAGAACGCCAAGGGCTTTCTGGGTCCGCTCGATCGAGTCAACTGCTTATTTCAACACGACCGGCCGGGGGCC
>SLIW01000215.1 GCA_007135435.1 Natronomonas sp. | reverse complement strand
GGGCCGTCGTGGACCTCACAGCCGGTCTCCTCGACCATCCGCTCGGTCGCGGCGTCGACGTCGTCGACGGAGACCGCGACGTGGTCGAGGGTCTCCCGACCCGGTTCGGGGACGTCCCTGTCGGGTTCGTACCTGAGCTGGATCTCCCCGTGCTCGCCCCCGACGTACACGTTCTCGACGCCGTCGTGGGTGAACGACCAGTTCTCGTCGAGGCCGAGCGCGTCCACGAAGTAGGTCCGTGCCTCGTCCAGGTCCGAGACCCAGATCGCGGTGTGGATGACGTCCATACCGCCTCCTCGGTGCCGTCGTTGTTAAAACCGACTGGACGTCAGCGCGTCTGAACCGGGTGGAAGGGGCGATCGGCAACGAGAAAGGGGGCGATCGGCAACGATGGAGGAAGCGATCGGCGACGAGAGAGGAAGCGTCGGCAATGAGGGAGTGGGCGATCGGCTGCCGTCTCACATCCTGTCTTCGGCGTAGCGGTTCGCGGCGACCGCCGTCGAGACGTCCTCCCGGTCGCGGCGCTCGAAGATCTCCTCGAGTCGCGTCTCGATGTCGTCGATGCGGGCGTCGATCTCGGCGTCCGACAGCCCGAGGGTGCCTCCGAGCCCGGCGATCAGCCCACCGGCGTTGACGACGAAGTCCGGGGCGTAGAGGATGCCGCGCTCCTCGAGCGCCGCGGCGTGTCGATCCTCCGCGAGGACGTTGTTCGCCGAGCCCGCCACGATATCGCACTGCAGCCGCGGGACGGTCCGGTCGTTCACCACGGCACCCGTCGCACAGGGGGCGAACACGTCGCAGGGTTCGTCGTACACCGCGTCGGGGTCGACCACCCCGACGTCGTGACGAGCCGTCAACTCGTCGACTCGGCGCTCGTCGAGGTCCGCGACGGCGACCCTGCAGCCGCGGTCGACCAGCTGCTCGGCGAGCGGGGCGCCGACCTTCCCGAGGCCTTGAACGACGACCGTTACGTCGGCGAACGAAGCGGTCCCGTACTGCTCGCGGAGGCACGCCCGCATCCCGGCGACGACGCCGCGCGCCGTCCGCTCGGCGAGCCGTCCGCCCTCGGTGCCCCCGACGTACGACGTCTCCGTGCCCATCACCGACACGTCCTCCGTCGTGATGTTCATGTCGACCCCGGTGTGGAACGAACCCCGCATGCCGTCGACGACGCGGCCGTACGCCCGCAGGAGGGCCTCGTCCTTGTCGGTCGCCGGATCGCCGAGGATGACCCCCTTGCCGCCGCCTTCGTCGAAGCCCGCCGCGGCGGTCTTGTACGCCATGGCCTTCGACAGCCGGAGGGCGTCCTCTAGCGCCTCCGCCTCCGAGGCGTAGTCGTACATCCTCGTCCCCCCGACGGCCGGCTGCCGGTCCGCGTCGTAAATCGCGACGATGCACTCGAGGCCGGTCTCGTCGTCCCGGAAGAACGCCACCTCCGCGTGGCCGCCGTCGGCCATCTCGGGCAGGACCATATCGTGGACGAACGGACGACCGCGTCTTAGGTGCTGCCGTTCGATATCCGCGAGACGGCAACGTTCAGAGGATCCTTCTACGGGGCGAGGGTGCTTCAGAACGGGCGCGCTTCCCGAGCGGAATCACCTCACCGAAGTGTCGACACCTGCCGGGCTACTCCCACAGGGCGTACATATCGTCGCGTACGGGCTCGGTGAACGTCTCCTCGCCCAGGAGGAGCGTCCCGTCGGGACCGTCCCGAACCGTCCCGACGTACGCGTGTTCGATCCCCACGTCGTCGAGCCCCGCCGAGACCTCGTCGGCCGCCTCCGGGGGGATCGCCGCCACGAGGGCGCCGGAGCCGAAGATGCGGAGCGGATCGACGCCCGCGGCCCGACAGAGCTGGACCGTCTCCTCCCGGACGGGGATCGCGTCGCGGTCGACCTCTAGTGCGACGCCGGAGGCGACGGCGAGCTCGATCAGTCCGTCGACCAGGCCGCCCTCGGTCGGGTCGTGCATCGCGTGGGCGTGGGGAGCGACGATCGAGGCCTCCTCGATCAACCCGACGTCCTCGAAGAACGCAGCACCTCGTTGGAGGACCTCCGGGGGAACGTCGTCGCGGAGCTCGTCGGCGAAGTCCGTGGCCAGGATCGCCGTGCCCTCGATCCCCGCGCCCTTCGTCACCAGGAGCCGATCGCCCGGCCGGGCGCCGGAGGTGGGGACGTACCGGTCGGTGAGCCCGAGACAGGTCAGGACCAGCAGCGGCTGGGCCTGGGCGGGTGCGTACTCGGCGTGGCCGCCGACGATGGCCACCTCCAGGCGCCTGGCCGCCTCGTCGAGCTGGGCGGTGATCTCGTCGAGGGTGTCCGCGTCGTCGTCCGGGAGGAAGATCGCCGTGGTCAGCCACGCGGGGGTCGCCCCGGACGCGGCGACGTCGTTGCAGGCGACGTGCACCCCGAGCGTGCCGATGCGCTCGACGGCCAGCGAGATCGGGTCGGTGTTGATCACCAGGACGTCACGGTCGGCGCCATCGTCCCCGTCCCCGTCCGCGTCCCCGTCCGACTCCCGGTCGAGCCGGATCGCCGCCGTGTCCTCGCCGTACGCCGGACCCTGCAGCACCCGGGGGTCCGCCACGCCGGTGCGGGACAGCACAAACGCCTCGAGCAGCTCCCCGGGGACCTTGCCGATCATGATCGGAGGCTGTCCGCAGACGCCCTTAGGGGTTTCCCGTCCGGCGGGTCGTCCCGGGAGGTCGTTCGCCAGACCATCGGGGCGGCCCGTCCCACTGGCTGAGTTCGTCGGCCGGTTTCGAAAGCGCGCTTCGGAGACCCATCGCCGAGACGGTACGACCAGTGTTCTCCACGCGCAAGGTACTGAACGAGATTTCAGTAATCTTCCCTACAGAAATATCATTCAGATTATATTTATCCCCGTCCGGGGCCTACCGGAGACACATGAGGCCAGACAGATCGCCAGGGTACGACTCAGAGGTCAGCGATGGTTCGCTCCGAGGTGCGCTCATCACCGTCCTCCTGTTCGGGGGGACGATCCTCGCCGTGGAACACCCGCTCGTCGTTGGGCTCGTGGTGGCCATCCTCGTCGCGGTGACCGTCGGCGTCCGGGCAGCCTATCGCCAGGCGCGGACGACGGGCGTGACGGTCCCGGGGATCGGCGCCCGGTTCCGCGTCTACCGGAGGGACTGCGACGAACCGAACCGCCACTCCCGGTGGACGTTCGGCGTTGCCCTCGTCGATTCCGACCCCCGGCGCGGGTGAGACTGACCCCGCGGCGATTTCATCAGGACGGTCATCGGGACGGTCAACAGGACGGTCATCGGGACGGTCAACAGGACGGTCATCGGGACAGTCATCAGGACAGTTATCAGGAACGGCAGAAAAGGGGGCACGATGCCGCCGCACGCTGACCGCCCGGGGGACCTCCAGTCGGTCGAGGTGTTCTCGTCGCTCGGCGACGAGAATCGGTTGGCCATCGTGGGGGCGCTCCACGAGCACGACGACGCCACGCCGATGTCGTTCTCGACGCTCTACGACCACGTCGATGTCGACGATACCGGCCGGTTCAACTACCACCTCTCGCAGCTCGTCCCGCACTTCGTGGCCAAACGGGAGGAGGGATACGGGTTGACCGGTGCGGGGCGGCGGCTTGCCCGCGCCGTCGCCGCCGGAACGTTCACCGACGTCCCGCGCCTGGAACCCTTCGCCATCGACGGGCGGTGCTACGCCTGCGGGGACGACGCGCTCGAGGCGAGCTACGACGACGAGGCGTTCGCCATCCGGTGTCGACACTGCGACGAGCTGGTCCTGGACGTGCACGTGCCCCCGACGGTCGTCCGGGGTCGATCCCCGAGCGAGGTGGTGGACGCCTTCGAGCGGTGGTCGAAGCTGCAGGTCGACCAGGCCCGACACGGCATCTGTCCGGACTGCGGCGGCGCGGTCGAGTCAGCGGTGGCGACGGACGTCGCCTCGGAGATCGAGTTCGACGCCGCCCCGACGTTCACCTGCTCGGTGTGTGGCCGTCGAGCGGTGACCTCGGTCGGGGCTCTCGCCGCCCGGCACCCGGCGGTCAGGGAGTTCCACGACGAGCGCGGCGAGTCACTCGACGACCGGAGGTACTGGGAGATCGACCAGTACGTCGCCGGCCAGCACGTCGAGGTCCGCTCGCGCGACCCGTGGTTGTTCTGCGTGTCGTTCTACGCCGCCGGCGACGCCTGCCACGTCGAGATCGACGGCACCCTCGAGGTGGTTCGCGTCGAGATCGCCGGCGGGGAGGGCCCATCCGACGTCTGAAGGTCGGTCGTTCCGAACCTGACGATCAGTCGTCATCGTTCCGACGGTCGGTCGTCTCCGACACGAAGCGAGGACGGTCCAGCCGGGAGACGAACGCGCAGCCGTTTGCCCGTGCCGCCGCGGAGTTAAGGCGGGACCGGCCCATCGTCGACCATGGACATCGGTACCACGCTGCCGACGGGTTGCACCGGTGAGTACCAGGTCGCCCCCGGGGCCATCCGCGAATGGGCCGCCAGGGCTGACGAGGTGGGCTTCGCCGGGCTGTGGACCCTCGACCACGTCGTCGAGCCGGACACCTACGTCACGAGTGTCCTCAACCCGCTCGTCGCGCTGTCACACGCGGCCGCCGTGACCGAGGAGATTCCCCTCGGGACGTCGATCCTGTTGTTACCGATCCGCGGGGCCGCCAACTCGGCCGACGCCGCGCTGACGCTGGCCTACCTCGCCGAGCGGGAGGTCACGCTCGGCCTCGGCGCCGGCTACGTCCCGGAGGAGTTCGCCGTGACGGGCGTCCCGATGAACGAGCGGGGTCCGCGGCTCTCGGAGGGGATCGCGGTGCTCCAGGCGCTGTTCGACGGCGAGGCGACGTTCCACGGCCGGTTCCACGACTTCGAGGACGTCACCATCGATCCCGTCCTGGAGGACCCGCCGCGGCTCCTCGCCGGCGGCTCCTCGGCGTACACGCGGGACGGGATGCCCGAACCGATGCTCGACCGGATCGTCGACGCGGACGGGTGGATCGCCCCTCCGATCCCCCCGGAGCGGGCGGCGGACGACTGGGCGTCGATCCGCGAGCACGCCGATTCGAGGGGCGTCGACCCCAACGACATCGATCGGGTCCTCCTCACCTACGCGCACGTCGTCGACACCGACGACCGCGATCGAGCCCACGAGGAGCAACGAGCGGCCTTCGAGGAGTTCTTCAGCCCGGACCGGGGGTTCGAGCACGCACGGAACACCTGCCTCGTCGGCACGCCCGGGGACGTCCACGAGCGCCTGGAGGCCTACGAGGACGTCGGCTTCGACCAGGTCATCGCGGGGCCGGCGGCACACGGGACCGACGAACTG
>SLIW01000447.1 GCA_007135435.1 Natronomonas sp. | reverse complement strand
CGCCCCGGTCGCCCGCCGGACGGTCCCCTCGTCGGGACCGTCGGCCGGCACGATGTCCACGACGTACCGATCGTCGACGGTGGTGACGCGCGCGTCCGCCACGTCGTCGGGGCCGTCGAACAGGGGGCAGTCGACCCCGGATTCCGCCTCCACCCGGAGGTCTACCTGGATCTGCTGGGGCCCGTCCGTCGACGCCTCCTCGACGGCGGGCAGTCGCTCGGCGGTCACCGGCGCTCACACCCGGAACGCTCGGGCGGGGGGCTCGCCGGCTGGTCGTCGCCGGCTGGTCGTCCCCCAGGATACCGAGTCAGTGAACGACCGGCGTCGGGGACGAGGGCGCGGGCGTGGCCCCTGATCCGTGCCGCGGTGGTTCTTGCGGCGGTGTATCTTGCCGCGGTGTTTCGGTGGAGCGTGTGCATGGTTTGGTCTCCCTCGAGGCGTCGGCGATGAGGACACCCGTGGTGATCTGGGGAAGCGCTCGGGACGCGGATCACTGGACGACGATGTCCCCGACCTGCATCGCCCGGTGGAAGGTGCAGACGTAGGTGACCATCTCCGGGCTCGCCGTGAAGGTCACCTCGGCGGTCGCTCCCTCCTCGGACACCTGGTCGGTGGCGGCGTCGTCGACGACGTCGCCCCCGTCGTCCCAGATCTGGAGGTCGTGGACGACGCCGTCCGCGTTCGTCCACTCGACGGTGTACTCCGCACCGTCTTCGAGGACGAGCGTCGGGTTCTGTTCGCCCTCGATGCTCCCCGGGGCGACCCCCTCCCAGTGGGAGGCGTAGCCCTCGAGGGAGATCGTCCCGGGATCGACCGCGAACCCGTCGGCCTGCCCGTCGCCGCCAGTGTCGCCGTTCGTGTCGTCGTCTGGCTCGGGTTCGTCCTCGTCGCCTCCGAGACAGCCCGCGACGGCGGGCGCGAGTGCGACGGCCCCCACGGCTCCCAGAAACCTCCTGCGGTTCGATTGCTGCATGGCGTCTATCGAGGGTATCGGCCGGACAGGGTTAAGCCGGGGATCAGAGTCCCACGAAGTGAGACCGCCCTCTAGGTTTATCTCGGTGTTCGGGTGATTTCTCCTGGACCGTCGACCCGTCCCAGAAGGGTAGCCCGTGATCGTCCAGGCGCCGATAGCGGCCCCCACGACGAAGTTCCGACCCTACGGCACGGATATCCGCCCATTCGACGAGGGCTCGAACGCGAGTCGCCGCCCCTCGACCCGAACCCGTTCGGGTATTTATAATACTGAACACGTGAAGCGACGACGGCACGGTCGCGGAGGTCCGAATACCCGGTATGACTCCGAGCACCAACCCGGGTATCCGTCGGTCGTTGCCGGCGACAAGCGGTCCCCCGGACGACATCGCCCCGCCACGACCACCCGCCGGCGAGCGCGGCCACGCCGACGGAGGAGCGGGGGACGCCCGATGACGCTCGCACGGCTCCACCTCGAGCTCCCCGAGGGCGCATGGGTGGGCGCCGTCACCCGCGCCCACCCGGCCGCGACGGTCCGTGTCCTGGCCGCGATACCGGGCGAGAACGCTGGCGTCGCCCTCGTCTCGATCCACGCGACGGACGTCGACGACGTCCTGGCGTCGGTGGCAGCCCACGGGGCGGTGCGCGACATGGAGGTGGTCGGCCGCACCGACGGCGAGGCGACCGTCCAGATCGACACCACCCGCCCGCTGGTCCTGGAGGCGGCCAAGCGTTCGGGCGTACCCATCGAGCCCCCCTTCCACGTCCGCGACGGCGCCGCGACCATGGAGGTGGTCGGCGGCCACGGTCGCCTCTCGGAGTTCGGCCGGCAGCTCGACGCCGCGGGGATCAGCTACGAGGTCGAGTTCGTCGGCAGCCATCGGAGCGTGGACCGGCTCCTCACCGACACCCAGCGCGAGCTGGTGCTGGCCGCGATCGACCGGGGCTACTACGACACGCCGCGGGAGTGCTCGCTCACCGAGCTCGCGGAGCACGTCGGCATCGCGAAGTCGACCTGCAGCGAGACGCTCCAGCGAGCGGAGGGACGGCTGGTCCGTCGCTTCGTCGAGACGCAGCCCGGTGGCGCCCGCCAGCCGCCAACGGATAGGGAAACGGAGACCGAGACCGAGACCGAGACCGAGACCGAGACCGAGACCGGGACCGAGACCGAGACCGAGACCGGGGCCGCACTCGAGCGCGAGCACGGGCGAGAGGACGAACTCGAAGAGGGTAGCGACGAGGAGCAGGAACTGCCGGTCTGAGAGCGGCCGAAGACCTGTCCGATTCAATCGACTGACGTGAAACGTCTCGCCTGACGATCGTATCGTCGGGTTCCTCCGCGCGTCGTCCGGGTCACCGTGAACCCGTCACTCGTGGGCTGGCCACGGCCGGGCGTCACCCCGCGCGATCCCGAGCAACTTCCGTCGGCGCTCCGAGAGCTCCGCGAGCTGCTCCTCGAACGACCCGTCGGCGACCGTCGGGACGTCCTCCGCGCGGAGGCGGTCGAGGTCCGGCGGTGGGGGGTGCTCGTCTGCGGGGCTGATGAACGCCCCGCCGAGCGTCTCCAGGTAGCTGTCGATGCTCGAGCGGGCGTCCGCGATCAGTATCGGTTCCGGGCCGCTGCCCTCCTCGACGCCGTGGCGGAGGAGGGTGAGGGACTCGTCGAGGATGGGGACGGCCATCGCGGAGGCCCGGTCGGCCCGTTCGCTGTGGTAGTAGTGCAGGATCGGGTAGGCCTTGTGCTGATCCGCGAGGAGGCTGAGCTGAGAGGCCATCGACTCCAGCGGGAGGTCGAGGCCGTCGAAGTCGCCGTCGTTCCAGGCGGTCCCGACGAACGCCTCGCTCCGCTCGCCGATCCCGGTGACGTCGCTGGCGAACGAGCGCTTCTCGGAGACCGCCCCGAGCACGGTGAGCACGTAGGAGACGCCCAGCGTGACGAACGCCATCCCCGTAGCCGTCGTGAAGGAGCTGGCGAGCTCCCAGCGACCCGCGGTCGGGGTGTAGTCGCCGTTGCCGTTGGTGAACATCGTGTACGCCACGTAGTAGAAGCGCCCCGTCCAGTCGGCGGGGTCGCCGGTGTGGGTGCTCACCAGCGCCGTCTCGTCGCTGGCGAAGAGGAACGTCCAGCCGACCCAGATGAGCGCGATCCAGGCCGCCAGGGTGCCCACGAGGATGAGGGGGCCGGCGAGGCTGAGCAGGCGGGAATCGTCCCGGCTCGCCACCCTGAGCCCCCGCCAGGTCCACGCCGCCAACCGCGCCGAGATCGGGCCGGACCCTCCGTCGACCCACAGCGTGGTCCAGAGGATGTCGACGATGACGGCGAGGAGGAGGACCACCCCGACGACCAGGAAGGCCGTGTTCAGCACGGGCGGCGGACCCCGACCGCGAGTCGATGGCGACCGCACATCCCGGGCTGACGAAACCGACACATCCCGGGACGACGAAGCCGACATATCCAGGGGCGACGAGGCCGACACATCCAGGGGCGACGAGGCCGCCGAATCCCAGATCGACGAGGCCGCCGAATCCCGGAGCGGTGGTCATGGCGAGCCAGCGCACCCTGGCGAACCACCGCTCGCTGGGGTTCCACCGAACGCTGGCATCCCACCGCACTGTGGTGGCACAGGATCCGACCGACCCGACGAGTGAACGGGTCGAGAGGCTTCCGTTCGCCGTTCGGAAACCGAAACACGGCTACGTGGTCGTCTCGAGACACTCCCACGGGAGCTGGCAGGCCACGGGATCGCGTCACGCCCGACCGTCTCCGCACGTCGAGGCCGATATCCGACTCTTCCATGAGGACACAATAAGCGCGCGCCAGAAGCCACCACGGCCTATAATTTTGGGAACGGGGTCGAACACCCCGGCCGAACCGCAATAGCCAACAGGCTGCCGTCACTACTCGCCGGGCGTGAGTGGCTACGAGGCGGTGCTGTTCGACAACGACGGCGTGCTCGTCGAGCCGCCACTGCGCGAGTCGCAGGTCGCGGCGATCAGGGCGGCCCTCCGGGAGGTGGGCCTCGAGGACGTGGATACCACCGACGTCGAGACCCTCCGCGGCGGGGTCTACCCCGACGACCTCGAGGCGCTGTGTGCGAGACGCGGGCTCGACCCCGTCGAGGTCTGGGACGCCCGCGAGCGGCACGACGAGGAGTCCCAGCTGGCCGACTTCCGCGAGGGTGTCCGGGCGCCCTACGACGACGTCTCAGCCCTGGAGGACCTCGACGGGGCGTGCGCCTGCGGGGTCGTGAGCAACAACCACCACAGCACCGTGGCCTTCGTGCTCGAGTTCTTCGAGCTGGAGGCGCACTTCGAGGTCCACTACGGCCGCGAGATGACCATCGAGAGCCTCGAGCGGAAGAAGCCGCACCCCCACTACCTCGAGCGGGCCCTCTCGGACCTCGCCGTCGATCCGGCGGAGGCGCTCTACGTCGGCGACAGCGAGTCGGACGTCGTCGCCGCGGCGCGCGCCGGCGCCGACTCCGTCTTCCTGCGTCGGGAGCACTGGCGCGACCGCTCGCTCTCGGTCGAGCCGACCTACGAGGCCGGGACGCTCCACGACGTGCTCGCCCTCGTCGAGGAGCGGTGAGGTCCCCGAGATCGCCGGGACCAGGCCGGCCCGAACGGATACCGATCGGCCCGAGCAGGACGTCTACGTGACGTAGCGAGTCGGACGGCTACCGATGCAGACGGCTACCGATGAAGACGGTTACCGACGAGGACAACTACCCACGAGGACCGCTACCCACGAGGACAACTATCCGTACATTCGACCGGGACACTCACCTGAACATCGAGAGGAGCATCTTGAACCGCGATTCCGCCTCGACCGCGTGTGGCTCGTCGGGGGGCAGGACCAGCGCCTCCCCCGCGCCGAGTTCGTACCGTTCGTCGCCGATCGTCACCACGCCGGTCCCGTCGACCACGTGGAGGACGGCTGTGTGCGGGGCCGAGTGCTCGCTGATGCGCTGGCCCGCGTCGAGCGCGAACGCCGTCTGCGTCCCCGATCCCTCGTCGACGAGGGTCCGGCTCACGATGCTGTCGTCCTGGTAGGCAACCAGGTCGGCTACCACAAAGGCGTCACGTGGGTGACCGCCGGCGTCGTCGGCCGGGCGGTTATCGGCCGGACGGTCGTCGGATCGGGCGTCGGGACTGTCCATACGACCCCGTGGGTCGGGACGACCGTAGTCGTCGTGCCGCACATCTTCGGGACTGGAGCGCGGTGGATCGGTCCGTGGTCGTCCCCGTGCCAGGAAACGGTCCAGAATCAGCGGCCGTCCCCGGTTCGGATATCGTCCCGGATCCGTGCCGCCAGCCGGTCGGCCTCCTCGGCGTCTAACGGGTGGCGGTCCAGCGCGACGGTGATGT
>SLIW01000311.1 GCA_007135435.1 Natronomonas sp. | reverse complement strand
TGCCGAGGCTCCGGCGGCGGGGCCACGGCGACCTCTACGTCCAGGTCCAGGTGGTCACGCCCGACTCGCTCAACGAGGAGCAGCGCGAGGCGCTGGAGTCGTTCGCCGAGGCCGGCGGCGAGGAGATCGACGTCGAACAGGGCTTCTTCGAGCGACTGAAGAGCAGCTTCTGAGCGAGTCGCCTGAGCCCGTCCGCCGAACCACCCTGAACGCGATCACGCTCACGACCGATGCTGGATCGCCGACCACGCGACCAGGAGGAACTCGGCGGCCAGCAGGGCGGCGAGGAGGCCGAAGGCGGCGGTCCAGCCCGAGACGTCCGCGAGCGCCCCGACCACGACGCTCCCGAGGGCACCGAGCAGCAGGTAGACGGTCCGAACCAGCCCGAAGCCGGCGGCCCGCTCGTCGGCGCCGAGGTGGTCGATGAACCGCGACTGCAGCGGCGCACCCCAGCCCATCGCGACGCCCACAAGCGGGATCGCGAGGTAGACCGTGATCCCCGAGCCGACGACGAGCGTCCCGTAGCCGACCACGCCGACGGCGAACGCGAACGCCGCCGTGGCGTCCCGACCGAACCGGTCGGAGAGGCCGCCCAGAACCGGCTGGGTGGCCCCGTGGACGACGAAGTACGCCGAGAAGAGGACGCCCGCCATCGCCGCCGACAGGCCGTGGTGGACGATGAGGAACGCCGGGAGGAACGACGCCGTCGCCTGCCAGCAGAACGCCCCGCCGGCCGCCAGCGCCGTCGTGAGGCGGATCTCCCGCCGCGAGAGCAACGCCACGACTGGACCGGGCTCGAACCGCGAGCGCATCGACACCCCGGGGCGGGCCGGCGGCGTCTCGCGGACCCGCGCCCAGAAGAGGACGAACACGGGGAGGGCCACGGCCGCCCCGAGCAGCATCGCCGGCCGCCAGCCGTAGCGGGCGCCGACCGCGGCGGCCGCGACCGGCGCGAGCAGGCCCGCCAGCGGCCCGCCGGCGACGTGGACACCGATCGCCCGGCCCACGCGCTCGAAGTGCCGCGCGAGCAGCGTCGTCGCGACGCTGTAGTGGAGGCCGGCGCCGGCGCCGAGGACGACCGCCGTGACCGCGAAGACGGCGTACGTCGGCGACGCGGCGAGCAGGAGGCTCGCGGCGGCTGTCGTCCCGACCGCCGCCAGGATGACCCGGCGCTCGCCGAGGCGGTCGGCGAGCACCCCCGACGGGAACTGCGCGAGGGCGTAGGCAGCCCACATCCCCGATAGCGCCAGCCCGATCGCCCCCGTCGAGACGGCCAGGTCGTCGGTGATGGCGGGGACGACCGGGCTGATGACCAGCCGCGCGACCATCGTCGCGGTGAACGCGAGCGTGCACAGCGCGAGGACGACGTAGCGGTACGGGACGGCCACGACGGGCGTTCGACGGCCCGGCCGAACACCCTTGCGGTCGCCGTCACGCGTCCTCCCGCCGTCGGTCGTCAGCCGGCGTCCTCCCCCCGTCGGTCGTCAGCCGGCGGCCTCCCCCCGTCGGACGCCGGTGGAAGGCCCATCCGGTCGGCGGCGGCGGCCTCTCCGAAAACTGCGGGCTGAGACCACCCAGCGGGCCAC
Source organism: Natronomonas sp. (assembly GCA_007135435.1). Classification (GTDB taxonomy): domain Archaea; phylum Halobacteriota; class Halobacteria; order Halobacteriales; family Haloarculaceae; genus Natronomonas. The sequence continues at coordinate 3,775 of SLIW01000311.1, read as the reverse complement.
CCTCGAAGCGGCGGATGCATCGCGTGAGCAGGCCGGAACCTTAATTTCCGACCGCGGGAAGATGTGGCGTATGGCCCAGGGCGGCATCGTCGAGGGGATCAAGATCGACGTCGTGCGGTTACACGAGACGTGGATGGAGCTCGTCTTCCCGCGACAGCGGACCGCCGTCCACCAGGTACTGGGGAAGTGGAAACCGCGGACCCGCGCCGACCGCGTCAAGTACCGCGTCTGGTGGGCGCTGGGGATCCCGCTCGTCGCCGTCCTGTACCCGCTGCTCCTCGTTGGGTTCGTCACCCGGTTCAGCGCCCGCCGGTTCGACGGCGCGCGAGCCCGGCTGGGCATCATCGGAGTGGTCGTCCTGACGACCATCCTGTGGGGCGCCCTGACCGCGCTCGCGCGCGTCCGGCTCGAGCCGGAGGGCTTCGTCGCCGTCGGGGCCGCGAGCGTCGTCGCCATCGTCTCGGCCGGGCTCGCCGCGCTGTTCGTCAAGGTCGGCGGCCGCGGGACGACCGTGGTCCTGGCGTATCCCTTCGCGATGAACGCCGTCTTCCTCCCGCCGGTCGTCGCCGCGCTGTTCGACCCCTCGATGAGCGGCGTCCTCGAGGGCAGCGAGGCGCTCGCGATCTACCTCCTCGACAACGTGCTGTTCGTCGCCGGGATCAACGAGTGGCTCCGGGCCACCTACAGCCTCGAGGGCATCGCCTTCGTCCTCATGTGGGTCGGGATCGCCACGCCGCTGGGGTGGTTCCTCGGCTGCGTCGTCACCCTGGCGGACGTCGTCCGGCCGCGCTCCGCCCCAGCTGAGGAGAACCCCGACGCTGCGGACTGAGGCGCGTCCAGTCGGTACGGATCGAGAGAGGTTTCGATGGTGAGGCTCGAGGACGATTCCGACCGACTGGACAGAGAGCGATCCCGACCAACTGGACAGCGAGCGATCCCAACCGACTGGACAGCGAGCGATCCCAACCGACTGGACAGCGAGCCCCTGGCCTGACCGAGCGGGCGACGACCGGACGGCGTGAATGCCCAGTGGCTCCAATACCGACGATCGATGGCACCCGTTCGACGCGATAGTGACGCCGCCGAACCGCAACCGGTGGGAATCCTACACGGTCGTTTTAGGATGTTTCCGGCCGAATCCGGTACGGTTTTACCGCTCTAACGGCCTGTGGTTCGTATGGACACGGTCCCCGAGTGTCGTCTCACCCCACGCGGGGCGAACCGTGCGGATCGTACCGCGGCCATCTCCGGTCGCGGTCGGCGTTCGGCACTGGGCCGCCCCTGACCGAAATCGATGGCCCAGTCTGAAGAGCTCGAGCGTGACCTGGGGCTGTGGTCGGTCGTCGCCATCAGCATGGGCGCGATGATCGGCAGCGGCATCTTCATCCTCCCGGGCCTGGCGATGGCCGAGGCCGGACCCTCGGTCGTGCTCGCGTTCGTCGTCGCCGGGTTGCTCGTGCTACCCGCCGCCGTCAGCATCGCCGAGCTCGGGACCGCGATGCCGGAGGCGGGCGGCGACTACATCTTCATCGAGCGCGGGATGGGGCCGGCGGCGGGGACGATCGCCGGACTCGGGACGTGGTTGATGCTGATGTTCAAGGGCGCGCTCGCGCTCGTCGGGGGGATGTTCTACCTGCTGGTGGTCGTCCAGCTCCCGAGCGCCGAGGCGGTGGCGATCACCGTCGGTGTGGTCCTCATCCTCGTGAACGTGATCGGCGTCAAGCAGACAGGCGGGCTGCAGACGGTCATGGTCGTCGTCATGGTGATCATCCTCGCCGGATTCATCGGCGTCACGGTCGGCCGCGTGGAGGGTGCCCAGTTCGAGCCGTTCCTCGCGGAGGGGACCGCCGGGCTGATGAGCGCGACCGCGATGGTGCTCATCTCCTACGGTGGCGTCACGAAGGTGGCCGCGGTCGCCGAGGAGATCGAGGACCCGGGCCGGAACCTCCCGCTGGGCCTCCTGCTGTCGCTGTTCGTGACCACCGGCATCTACGCGCTCATCGTCTTCGTCCTCGTGGGGACCATCGACGCCGACGAGCTCGAAGGGTCGAACATCCCGATGGTGGACGCCGTGGAGCCGTTCTTCGGGTTCCTCGGCGTGATCCTCATCGTGACGGCGGCGATGCTCGCGCTCGTGAGCACGGCCAACGCGGGCATCCTCACCGCCTCAAGGTACCCGTTCGCACTGAGCCGGGACAACCTCCTCCCGGAGCTGTTCGCCGCGGTGAGCGACCGGTTCCACACGCCGGTCGTCGCGATCGGCATCACCGGCGGCGCGATGCTGTTCATCATCCTCGCGCTGCCGGTCGAGGAGATCGCCAAGACCGCCGGCGCCTTCCAGATCGTGGTGTACATCCTGGTCTGCCTGGCGCTGATCGCGTTCCGCCAGCGCGGCCCCGCCTGGTACGACCCGGAGTTCACCTCCCCGCTGTACCCGTGGATCCAGCTGTTCGGCGTCGTCTCTGGCGTGTTCATCCTCACGCAGATGGACACCCTTCCGCTGATCGGCGGCGTCGGCATCGTGGTCCTGGGCGGGCTGTTCTACCTCGGTTACGGCCGCCAGCGGGTCGAGCGGACGGGGCTCGTCGGCGAGGCGCTCATCGAGACCGTCGAGCCGGGGGAGGCCACCCCGGAGGAGCGGCCCTTCCGGATCGTCGTCCCGATCGCGAGCACCGAACGCGAGCGCGAGCTCCTCCAGCTGGCGGCGGCGAACGCGGCCGACCGTGAGGACGCCGAGATCGTCGCGATGAACGTCGTCAAGGTGCCCACCCAGACGTCGCTGGCCCAGGAGGTCTCCTACGAGCAGGAGCGCATCGAGCGCCAGCAGGCCCTCCTGGACGAGGCCCGCGAGATCGCCGAGGAGCTCGGGATCGGCCTCCGGACGCGGGCGATCGTCGGCCGCGACGTCGCCGAGGTCGTCCTGGACGTGATCGACGACGAGGACGCGGACGTCGTGGTGATGGGGTGGTCGGGGACCCACAGCCGCCGCGAGCACATCCTCGGGTCGAACATCGACCGCGTCATCGAGCGGGCCCCCTGCGAGGTGACGCTCGTGCGACCGACGGACGAGCGGGTCGGCGACGTCGTCGTCTTCGTCGGCGAGGGACCGTACTCCACCATCGCGGTCCGGCAGGCGACCGCCTTCGTCAGGAACGAGGAGGGCGCCACGCTCACCCTCGTCAACGTCCAGCGCCCCGACGGCGACCGGAGCGAGGAGGAGCTCCGGGAGGCGGGTCGGGCCCTCCTCGAGGAGACCGCCCAGGCGGCGGACGTCGAGGTCCCGTACGACACCGAGGTCGTCGTCGACGAGGACGTCCCCGCGGTGCTCGTCTCGACGGCGAGGGGCTACGACACGGTCTGTCTCGGCGCGACGCGGGCGGGGTCGGTCGAGCGGTTCCTCTCCGGGACCATCCCCGACCGCCTCGGCGAGCAGGTCGACGGGACGATCGTCGTCGTCCGCGGCGAGGACCGACCTACCAGGACGCTCCGACGGGCGATCCGCCGGAGGTTGCACCTATGACCCGGCAGTCCGCGAGCGGGACGTCGGCCACCAATCGGTCCGAAAGCGGTGGATCGAGAACCGGGACCTCCAGGAGCGGAACCACCCACGAGACGCACGAAGGGCGTCCACCAGCGGTCGTCGGGTCCCAGACTCCGGAGACGAAGGATACATCGGGCGCACCGTCGAGACTGCAGATGGACGAGATGAGGACGATCACCGAGGGTGATGGTCGATGAGCGACGATGACGAGCTCGCGAAGGACCTCGGGCTGGC
>SLIW01000020.1 GCA_007135435.1 Natronomonas sp. | reverse complement strand
GAGTTCCAGGCGATCCTCCCGCTGCGCGGGAAGATCCTCAACGTCGAGAAGCACCGCCTCGACCGCATCCTCGAGAACAACGAGATCCGCAACCTGATCACCGCCGTCGGCACCGGCATCGGCGACGAGTTCGACCTCGAGGAGGCGCGCTACCAGAAGATCATCATCCTCTGTGACGCCGACGTCGACGGCGCGCACATCCGGACGCTGCTGTTGACGTTCATCTACCGGCACATGGCGCCGCTGGTGGAGGCGGGCTACGTCTACGCCGCCCAACCGCCCCTGTACCGCATCAGGGACGGCGGCGAGACCTACGACGCCATGACCGAGGCGGAGCGCGACCGGATCGTCGAGGAGGTCTGCGGCGGCGACCCCGACCAGGTCCAGCGGTTCAAGGGTCTCGGCGAGATGAACCCCGAGCAGCTGTGGGAGACGACGATGAACCCGGAGAACCGCATCCTCAAGCAGATCACCATCGAGGACGCCGCCGCGGCCGACCGGATGTTCAGCGTGCTCATGGGCGACGCGGTCGAACCCCGCAAGCAGTTCATCAAGGAGCACGCCGACGAGGCGGAGTGGATCGACATCTGACGTGCACGCAGGAGACACACCGCACATGACACGGGACATCACCGGAGACGGCGTAGAGCGGACTGGAGGCACAGCTGAGCGGACCGGAGACCCACCGGGGTGGGTCGATACCACCACTGAGCGGACCGAAGACACCGCGAAGCGGACCGAAGACACGGCTGAGCCGACTAAACACGCAGCCCAGCGTCGCGAGACGACACGGGAGGCCATGACCGCACGATGAGCTCCGACATCCCGGAGACGCCGGACGTGCCGGCCCAGGAGATCACCCCCGTCCGTATCGAGGACGAGATGGAGCAGTCCTACATCGACTACGCGATGAGCGTCATCGTGGGTCGGGCGCTGCCGGACGCCCGCGACGGGCTGAAACCCGTCCAGCGGCGGATCCTCTACGCGATGCACGAGATGGGCGTCACCCCCGGCTCGGGCCACCGGAAGTCCTCGAACATCGTCGGCGAGACGATGGGTAACTACCACCCGCACGGCGACTCGGCGATCTACGACGCCCTGGCGCGGATGGCCCAGGAGTTCTCGTTGCGGTACCCGCTGGTGGACGGCCAGGGGAACTTCGGGTCGGTCGACGGCGACCCACCCGCTGCCATGCGGTACACGGAGGCGCGGCTGGCGCCGATCGCCAGCGAGCTGCTCGCGGACATCGAGAAGGACACCGTCGACTTCGTCGGGAACTACGACGACCGGCTGACCGAACCGGAGGTGCTCCCCTCGCGGGTCCCGAACCTGCTGGTGAACGGGGCCTCGGGCATCGCGGTCGGCATGTCGACGAACATCCCGCCGCACAACCTCGGGGAGGTCGTCGACGCCGCCGTCCACGTCATCGACAACCCCGACTGTCCGGTCGCGGACCTGATCGACACGCCCGACTCCGAGGGGTTCGTCAAGGGTCCGGACTTCCCGACGGGCGCCACGATCGTCAACCGCGACGGCCTGTGGGACGCCTACACCGAGGGGCGCGGTCGCCTGCGGGTCCGCGCGAACCTCGAGGTGGAGTACGACGACGCCGGGAGCGACCGGATCGTGGTCACCGAGCTGCCGTATCAGGAGAACAAGGCCCGCCGCATCGAGCGGATCGCCGGGGACGTCCAGGACGGGACCATCGAGGGCATCCGGGACATCCGCGACGAGTCCGACCGCAACGGCGTCCGCGTGGTCATCGAGTGCACGCGCGGCGCGAACGTGGACGTGGTGAAGAACCAGCTGCTCGAGCGGCACCTCGAGCGAACGTTCTCGGTGATCTCCCTCGCCCTGGTCGACGGCCAGCCGCGGGTGCTGAACCTCAAGGAGCTCCTCGAGGCGTTCGTCGACCACCGCCGGGACGTCGTCCGCCGGCGTTCGCAGTTCGAGCTCGCGGAGGCGGAGGAGCGCGCCCACATCCTGCAGGGGCGGCTGCGGGCCCTGGACGTGATCGACGACGTCGTCCAGCTGATCCGCAACAGCGAGGACCGCGCCGCCGCCATCGTCGGCCTCCAGCGGGAGTTCGAGCTCTCGGAGGCGCAGGCCGAGCACATCGTCCGGATGCAGCTGGGCTCGCTGACGTCGATGGAGGCCGAGGAGGTCGAAGCGGAGTACGAGGAGATCCAGCTGGAGATCGAGCGCCTCGAGACCGTCCTGGGCGACGAGGGAGAGCTCCTCGCGGTCGTCAAGGAGGAGCTGCGCGAGCTCAAGGAGGAGTACGCCGACGAGCGCCGGACGGCGATCGTCGAGGACGTCGGTTCGGTGACCCGCGAGGACCTCATCGCCGAGGAGGAGGTCGTCGTCGTGGTCACCGAGGAGGACTACGTCAAGCGGATGCCCCTGTCGACGTTCGACCCCCAGCACCGCGGCGGCAAGGGCATCATCGGCACCCGCCCGAAGGAGGGCGACCGCGTCTCGACGGTGTTCACGGCGTCGACCCACGACTACCTCCTCTGTTTCACCAACCAGGGGCAGGTCTACCGGCTGAAGGTCTTCGAGCTCCCGGAGATGGGCCGGACCGCCCGCGGCACCTCGGCGGTCAACATCCTCGACCTCGACGACGGCGAGGAGATCACCGCGGTCGTCAACACCGACGACATCGACGAGGGCTACCTGGCGATGGCGACCCGCGGCGGCTACGTCAAGCGGACCGCCGTCGCGGACTTCGAGAACGTCCACTCCGGGGGCATCCGCGCGGTCCGCCTCGAGGACGACGACGAGCTCGTCGACGTCGAGGTGACCGACGGCGACGGCGACCTGCTCATCGGCACGCGGAAGGGGATGACCATCCGCTTCGCCGAGACCGACGCCCGGCCGATGGGGCGGACCGCCCGTGGCGTCAACGGCATCGAACTCACGGGCGACGACGAGGTCGCCGGGCTCGTCGCCGCCGCGGGCGACGACGACCGCCACCTCCTCACCGTCACCAAGAACGGCTTCGGCAAGCGGACCGCCCTCTCGGAGTACCGCCGGCAGTCGCGCTACGGCAAGGGGCTCATCGACATCAAGACCGACGAACGCAACGGGCCGGTCTGTTCGATCAACGCCGTCTCCGGGGACGACGGCCTGGTTATCATGAGCGAGGCGGGCCAGATCATGCGCACCGAGGTCGGGGAGGTCTCCGAGATCGGACGCAACACGAAGGGCGTCGTGGTGATGCGGCTGGCCGACGACGACCGGGTCGCGGCGGTCGATGTCGTGGCCGCCGACGCGACCGTGGGCGTCGAGGAGGCCGTGGAGGCGGGCGACGACGAGGACGCCGAGGACGACGACACCGGGACGGCAGACGAGAACGACGTTGAGACGACCGATGCCGACGAGGTCGACGCTGTGACGACCGATTCCGACGAGGATGACGCTGAGACGACCGATTCCGACGAGGTCGACGCTGTGACGACCGATTCCGACGAGGTCGACGAGTAGACCCACGGTTCTGACGAGGCCGCCTCGTGACGACCGTTTCGGGCGGTGCGACCACGACCGGCGACGGATCGACGGCTGTGGCCGACCAGAGGACGACGGATACCCGATCGCGGCCGTGCAGACTGCGGGTGGGTTTTTTCGCCCCTCCCGACCAACGCGTGGTATGCTCCGCGAACTCCTGATCTGGTTCGGCCTCGTCGAGGTCGCCTGGCCGCGTCCGGTGGTCGAACTCTGCGAGCGGATCGGCCTCGAGAACCCGGAGGCGGTCCAGCGGCGGCCGCGGGCGGAGGAACTGGCGCGGCTCGAGGGCATGGCCGTGGTCTGGGTGCTCCACCGCCAGGGCCAGCGTCAGGGGTCGAAGCCACTGGCTGTCCTCCTCGGCGTCGCCGGTATCGTCGCCGTCCTCGTGCCCGGCCCCCTCATCAGGCTCACCCAGCGGGTCGTCTACGAGAACACCGACGAGCTGGAGCTGAGCCCGTGGGTGCGGCCCGCCGCCCGCGTCCTCGGCCTCCTGTACCTGATCGTGCTCGTCCTGTCGCTGCGCGGGGACGACACGACGAGCGCTGGACGGGGAGCCGACGGGTCCCCCGAGAGAACGGCGAAATCGGGCGCCGAGTGACCAAGGCCGAGAAGCCGCTCGAGAGAACGGCGAAATCGGGCGCCGAGTGACCGAAGCGCACGGGCCGGGCGGCGAAGAGACTCGACAGACGCGGCACTGCGGAATCGATCCGTCGACGATGGCTGGTTCCGGTCCTCGCCGACCGCCAGCTCCGTGCATCCCACAACAGTTTTGTCCGTCACCGGGGACCACCAGCCATGGGTGACAGCGACGACCACGAGTTCGGCGAGTTCGGCGGTCGGTACGTCCCGGAGCCGTTGCTCGGGCCGCTCGAGGAGCTCGCGGCGGCGTTCGACGAGATCGTCCCGACCGAGGGCTTCCAGCGGGAGTTCCGCTCGGTCCTGGAGCACTACGCGGGCAGGCCGACGCCCCTGTTCCACGCCGAGAACCTCAGCGACGCCTACGGCGCGGAGATCTACCTGAAGCGGGAGGACCTGCTCCACGGGGGCGCCCACAAGATCAACAACTGCCTCGGGCAGGCGCTGCTCGCGAAGCGCGCCGGCAAGGAGCGGCTCATCGCCGAGACCGGCGCCGGCCAGCACGGCACCGCCACCGCGATGGTCGGGGCGCTGTTCGGCCTCGACACGGAGATCTACATGGGGACGAAGGACGTCGAGCGCCAGGAGATGAACGTCTTCCGGATGCGGCTGATGGGCGCGGAGGTCAACGAGGTCTCGCGCGGGGGCGCGGGACTGGCCGACGCCGTCGACGCCGCACTTGAGGACTTCGCCGGGAACGTGGAGGACACCCACTACCTCGTGGGCAGCGTCGTCGGTCCGGACCCGTTCCCGCGGATGGTCCGGGAGTTCCAGTCGGTCATCGGCGAGGAGGCCCGCGAGCAGGCGCGCGCTCAGCTCGGCGGGCTACCGGACGCCTGCGTCGCCTGCGTCGGCGGCGGCTCGAACGCGATCGGCCTGTTCCACGCCTTCCGCGACGACGACGTCGCCTTCTACGGCGGCGAGGGGGGCGGCGAGGGCGCCGACTCGACGCGACACGCCGCGCCGCTCACGGCCGGTGGCGAGGACGTCATCCACGGCATGCGGACCCGCGTCATCGACGACGACGTCGAGGTCCACTCGGTCTCGGCGGGCCTCGACTACCCCGGCGTCGGCCCCGAGCACGCCATGTTCCGGGCGGTGGGCCGCTGTGAGTACCGCGGGATCACCGACGACGAGGCCCTCGCCGCGTTCCATGACCTCTCGGAACTCGAGGGCATCATCCCCGCCCTGGAGTCCGCCCACGCCGTAGCGCTCGCGGGGCAGCTG
>SLIW01000161.1 GCA_007135435.1 Natronomonas sp. | reverse complement strand
TCTGGGCGGGACCTTCGGATGGGCACCTGGGAGACGTGCACCGGTGGTGCCGAGCTATACCCGATCGTCCGCTCGATCGCCGTGCGAGGGCCCCGCCCGATCAGATCGCGTCATGGACGACCCCGACCAGGTGATCGCGCAGCGTCTCGGTCCGAGCGGCGACGAACCACTCCTCGCCGCTCGCGGTGGGCACCCCGACCGCCTCGACGAACAGCTCGCCGAGGCGCTGCTCCTCGGCGTCCGGCCGGTAGCAGACGGCACCGTCGATGCGTCCACGGGCGAGCAGCCCCCAGTGGACCGTCGGGCTCCAGCTCGCGAGCCGACGCTTGCAACCCTCCTCGACGCCGCGGTCGATGCGTCTGGAGGCGGCGGTCGCGTCCGGATCCCGTTTGACGTCGTGGCCGATCACCGTCATCACGGTCGCCGACCGGGGTTCCGGTGGCGACGTCTCGGGGCCGTCGACGCGGTCGCCGTCGTAGCGGAGCGCCTCCCGGGTGCAGACGTACAGCTCGTCGGTGACGGGGACGTGGGCCACCGCCAGCTCGGCCCGCCCGTCAACGAGCAGGGTGACCGCGGTCGCGAACGAGGCCATCCCCGCCTCGAAGTTGTTCGTCCCGTCGAGGGGGTCGACGATCCACCGGTGGCGCTCGTCGCCACCACCGTGACGCCCGGACTCCTCCGCGTCGATCACGTGCTCGGGGAAGGCCTCCCGGATGACCGTCAGCATCCGCCGCTCCGACGCGACGTCGGCGCTGGACTTCACGTCGACCGCCGAGTGTTCGGCGTCCGTGTCCCCATCCGCGAAGGCCCCCCGGAGGTACCGACCGCCGGCCAGACAGGCGGCGACGGCGACAGGCTCCGCGTTCTCCGGGACCGTCATGCTGGGTGGCGAGTGTGAGGGGCCCGGGGAAAGTGGTTTCGATGCCTGGGGAGGCGGCGCAGCCGTCGCTGTAGCCGACGCTGCACTGGAGTAGCTCCGGCCGACGATGCGCTACTGTCGCGCCAGCAGCCGCTGGACTGCTATCGGCCCTCAGAAGCCCGAGCAACGACGGGTCTCCACGCAGCCAGTTTAAATAATAAACCAAATAACGCTATACGAAATTCACGAACCTCCGAGAGGCCTCGTCCGGGGATAGACGCAGCGAGGGGGCCCCTGGCCGGGGTTCTCGACGGAATACGGACTACAGAACCAGATCTCGAAGCGCGTCGCCCGTCTACCGGATGACGTTCGACTCCAGGTCGCGGGGGAAGTAGGTCAGCCACTCGATGCCGTCGTCGGTGATAGCGATGGTGTCGCTGTGGCGGTAGCCTTCGTCCTTGGTGTAGAGCCCCGGCTCGATCGTGTAGATGTGGCCCGGTTCCATGGCGGCGTCCTCCGGGTCGTAGTTCGTGTGCTCGGACTCGCAGTGCTCGCTCCACCCGCGGTCGATGTACGGCGGTTCGTGGCCGGCCATCCCGATGTTGTGACCGACGTGGTGCTGGGCGAGGTCCGACACCCCCTGCTCGTCGAAGTAGTCGGCGACCGCGCGGTCGACCGAGGCGATCTCGACGCCGGGACCCAGCGCCTCGATGGCGATCGTCTGGGCCTCGAGCATGAGCTCGAAGTAGTGGACCTGCTCGTCGGTCGGCTCGCCGACGAACATCGTCCGCTCCAGTTCCGAGAAGTAGCCGTCGACGTTCGCGGACGCACCGGTCACGATGACGTCGCCCTCCCGGAGCCGCTGGTTGGGGGTGTGGCCGTGCGGGAGGGCGGTCTCCTCGGCGCTGATGTAGCCGGCGTGGACGGGGCCGTCGCCGCGGACCCGCTCGACGAACCGGTCGCCGAGGGTGTCGAGCATCGCCCGCGACGCCTCGGTGGAGGCCCGCTGGCTCACCGTCGCCGGGTGGGCGCCGACCTCCGTGTACTCCGCGAGGTATCGGTGACCGAGGTTCGCCCACCTCGCGGACTCGCGGACGAGGGCCACCTCGGGGTCGCTCTTGGCCCACCGCATCCGGTCGACCCACGACTGGGTCTCGACCTCCACGAACTCCGAGAGTGGAGGGCCCTGGTACCCCATGACGCCCGGGGCGCCGTCGGCGTCCGCCAGCACCGCTTCGACGCCCAGGTCCGAGAGCATCGACGCGGCTGTCTCGATCGGGGCGCCGCCCGGGTAGTCGACGTAGTGATCCACGCGATCGATGTGGGGGACGGTCTCGGCCCGCTCGACCTCCAGTCTCGGGACCGTGATGGCGACCGTCCCGTCGGTGACCGCGAGGACCACCGGCCGCTCGGTCTGGACGTGGTCGAAGCCGGTGAGGTACTCGATGGCCGTCGCGCCGAACCAGACGCCCGCGTCCGCGTCGCCCTCCGCCTCGGCGACGCGGTCGCGGATCGCCTCCAGGCGAGCGTCGTACTCGGACGCCGGGAGTTCCGTGGACATTGCCCACTCCTCCGGGCGGTCTCCCCAAAAGCGTTCGTCCACGGTGGACATCGGCGTCGGGGACGAGTGCGACCGACGAGGCACGATGGCCGTCGATTCGCTCGAGCGCCGTCGCTCCGCGAGTCCGCCGCAGATTTCGCCCTGATTCGCCCTGATTCCCCCGAAATCGCCCGTAAAGAGCGTTCTCTTCCAGGTCGTGGTCGGCCGTCGATCGAGGATTTCGTATCGCGGAACACAGTTTATGTTGTCGAATAAAGGACGAAATTTGTATGCGCGCAGCCGGCTCCTCCGGCCTCGTCCGTCCGAGATCGTGGGTGTGGACGCCGCCGTCGCGGTCGTGGTCTCCAGCGACGGGGAAGCTACTTGGCAACCGTCCCGGAGGCCGCCCATGACCGACGGAACCGGTAGTGGGAGTGAGCGCGGCGATCGTGGTGGGCGCGGCAAGCGTGGCGAGGGCGGGGACCGGACGAGCGTGGCGACCCAGCCGAGAGTGACGAACTGGAAGAGCGCGGAGATGGGACCGGGGGACGACCATCGAGGTCGACCACCGCGACACACCGCGACACACCTCGACCGTTCCGCTACGACGGCGAGGTCAGGCCGGGCGAGAAGCGCCACGTCCGCTACGAGATCAGCGAGACGTCCCTTGGCGACGGTACCGGGTGATCGGCACCGACGGCGACAAGTCGTGGCTCCGCGCCGAACACTGCGGCCTCGTGGAGATGCACTGGTGTACTACCCCTGGTCCGGGCCGGGGAGACGATCTGTACGATCACCGACCACGTCAGCCGCGAGGAGCACGTCGTCGAGGCCCCGGTCACCGGGTTCCTCGTGGGGGTGCTGGAGAACCCCCGTGGCGCTGCCCGGCCACCCTGTGTGTCACCTCGCCCGCGTCGACGCGGGACGAGATCGCGGCGGAATCGAAGCGGAATCGAAGCGGAATCGAAGCGGAACCGAGGCGGATATCGAGCGCGGGGAGTCCGACGGCTACCGGCCGAGCGGCGGGAACTGGCGGTCTGATTCGGCCGGGGACGACTAGAACTCGAGCCGTCGGATCGAGACCGCCTCCGCGACCCGCCACCCCGCGAGGCCCACGAGCAGGAGCGTCCCCCACAGTCCGGGCTGGAGGGCCGGGGATACCTCCGCGACGAGCTCGCCCCCGGGGACGCGTCCCGGGAGCACGGAGACCATCGCGTACAGCCCGTGGGCGTGGACGGCGACGAGTCCCAGCCCGATCACCGGGACGACCGGCCTGCCGTCGGGGCGGCGCAGCTCCGAGGCGAGCAGGACGACCACCACCGGCAGCAGGACGACCAGGTCCTGGGTGTAGGCGCGCGGGGCGAGGAGGGGGATGGCGGCGACCCCGAGCGCGAACGTCTCGGCGTCGACGCCCCTCCCGGCGGCCAGGACCGCGAGGACCGCGACGCCGCCGGCGACACCGACCCGGGCCGCGAGCGCGACGGGGCCGTCGACGACCCACAGGGGTCGGAAGTACGCCGGCCCCCACGCCCGGGGGTGCCGGGAGCCCTCGCCCCAGTCCTTGCCCCACGTCAGGACGTCGAGGTACGCCCGGTGGGCGTCGACGCCGAAGACGGCGAGCGAGACGGCGAGGAGGACGAGGCCCGTGGCGACGGCGCCGACGAACCGCCGCCGCTCGGCCAGCAGGTGCGCGCCCGCGGGCGCGTAGGTGAGCTTCATGGTCCCGCCGAGTGCCGTCGCGACGCCGCTGGCGAACTGGGCCCGTCCGTCGTCTTGGCGCTCGGCATACACCAGCGCCGCCAGCGCGAACGAGAGCAGCCCCGCCAGGAGGACGGTCACCTGGGCGAGCCGGACGGCGATGATCACGGGCTGGAAGCCGACGATGGCCCACAGCAGCAGGCCGCGCTCGTAGACCGCCAGCCGGAGGCCGTAGGCGGCGACTGCCGCCTGGAGCCCGAGCCACAGCACCAGCAGCGAGCCCAGGTTCCAGAGGTGCCCGGCGGTGTCGAACGCCAGCGTGGACACCGGCCAGAACAGCAGGACGTACACCGGCGGGTAGAGGTAGCTGCCGTGGTAGCCGCCGTCGTCGGCCTCGACGTACAGCGGCTCGCCGGCCTGCCAGTTGTCGACGGCGGTCCGGTAGGCGCCGAGGTCGAAGTAGTCCAGCCCGCCCTCGACGCCGATCGACGACAGCCACCACTGCAGCGCGGGGTAGGCGAACAGGAGGGCCAGCAGGGCGAGCGAGCCGGCGACGAACGCCGGCCGCCGACCGCGGATCGCCCACAGCTCCCGGAGGGCGGTCATCCGTTACTGGATTCGGCCCGCCGCACCGGTATACCTCTTGTGGATGGACGTCCCGCGATGTTCTCGGAGCGACGGTCGTCATTGTCGGTGTCGTCGTCGGGGTAGGCGTCGTCGGTGTCGTCGTCGGGGTCACAGTCTCCGGGGCCGCCGTCGCAGGTGTCGTCGCCGTCGCCGTGACTCCCGTCGTCGGCATCACTGGTGCCTGATCCGTCACCGTCGGGGTCGCCGCCACCGGTCGGCTTGTGGCGAGTCCGACGGCGTTAAGCCACACCGGCGTCCCGGCCCGGTATGGCACGGTCGTACGCCGATACGGTCGAGGTCCCGGCGGGATACCGCCTCCGGGACGGCGTGCCATCCCCGGAGGAATTCGTCCAGGTCCGCGAGGCGGCCGGGTTGTCACGGCGGAGCCTCGACGCCGCCGAGCGGGGGCTGCCGAACACGTGCTACGGCGTGGTCGCCCGCACCGACGACGGGGCCGACGTCGACGCCCATCCGGCCGGCCGCGCGATTGGGATGGCGCGAGTCGTCGGCGACGACGGTGCCGTCTTCCACGTCTGCGACGTGGCCGTGACGCCGCCCCACCAGGGCCGGGGCGTCGGGACCGCGTTGATGGACGCCGTGGTGGCCTACCTCCGTGCGGAGGCACCGGAGACGGCCTACGTCAACCTCCTGGCCGACGTGGACGGCTTCTACG
>SLIW01000232.1 GCA_007135435.1 Natronomonas sp. | reverse complement strand
GACCGAGACCAGGAAGCACATCCTCCTGTACCTCGGGGCGACGCTCCTGGGCGCGGCCGGCCTGACGGCGCTGTCCGACCTCGGCTGGCTGTACGCGAGCGCGAGGTTGTAGAAGTGCGCCGGCGTCCACAGGAAGATGACGCCGGCGAGGACGAGCCCGGCGAGGCCGACGGTCTCGGCGACCGCGGCGTAGCCGATGAGCGCGGGGAGGGCGCCCGCGGCGCCCCCGATGACCGTGTTCTGGACGGTGTTCGGCTTCAGGAGGAGGGTGTAGACGACGCTGTAGAAGACGATGGCGGCGAGGCCGAGCGCCGCGACGAGCAGGTTGACGGTGAGGAACGCCCCCAGCGAGGCGACCGTCAGCAGGCCGCCGAACGCCAGCGCGTTCCGCACCGGCACCACGTGGGTCGCCACCGGCCGGTCGGCGGTCCGCTCCATCAGGCGGTCGATGTCGCGCTCGAAGACGTGGTTGAACGTCCCCGCGGCGCCGATCGCCAGGACTCCGCCTCCCAGGGTGGCCACGACGGTGCGGATCGTCGGCGTCCCCGCCAGCGCCATCCCCGCGCCGGCGACGAGACACAGCAGCCACATCAGCCGTGGCTTCGTCAGCTCGAGGTACGCCCGCGCGGTGACCGAGACCCGCACGAGGCCGGTCGGGGACGGCGCGGTGCCGCCACCGGGGGCGACGGAGGGAGCGTCGGTGGAGGTGTCGGTTGGAGCGTCGGTGGAGGCGGAGCTTGGAGCGTCGCTGGAAGCGTGGGACCCGGGAGCCGGCGCCGTCTCCGCAGTCGGGAGGCCGGGGGCGGCGGTGGGTTCCGGCGGCGACTCCGGGGCGTCGTCCGCGCCGGTCTCGGCCTCGAGGTGCCAGGCGAGCGCGACCACCAGGGCGGCGAAGATCGCCATCGCCACGAGCAGGTGGAGCCCGGAGTAGCCCGCCCCGGCGCCGGTCGCGACCAGCGCGCCGAAGGCCGCCTGCACCGGGTAGAGGAGGAGGGCGACGACCAGGGCGACCCACGACCGGCGTCGGAGGTCGCCCCGGGCGAGGGCGACCGCGGCGACGCCGACGAGGAGCAGGCCGACCACAGCCGCCGCCAGCCGGTGGAAGACCGCGACCACGACCGCCGGGTCGGAGAGGACCAGGTCGCCGCCGCAGGTGGGCCACCCCGAACAGGCCGCGGCCGCGTCGGCGAGTGCGGCCGTCGCCCCCACGATGACCAGGACGTAGACGGCGACGACGGCCGTCGCCAACAGTGTCGTGGTCGAAAGCTGCCGTCCCATTGCCGAAGCCTTGGAACGGGGGTACTTTATAGCTCGCGTTTGGTCCCACCGGGTGGGACGGCGATGTAGCATGGGGCATGAGGTTCCCGTTCGCCGCCACCGGCGTCGTTCCGGATCGTGAGCCACATTCACCGTAAGCCCGCCCCACCGTGATTCGCCACGGACGGGGCTATTGCTGGGACACGACGGCGAGTTCGACCGGGAGTGATTCGACGGCTTCCGTCGACCGTGGGCCGTCAGCCCTCGCCGATCATCCGGCCCTCGTCCTCCCACTCCCGCTCGCGGAGCTCGAACTTCTGGACCTTGCCGGTCGCCGTGGTCGGGAGCGTCTCGACGAACTCGACGCGCCGGACCGTCTTGTAGGAGGCGAGGTGCTCGCGGGTGAACGCGACGAGGTCCTCGGCGTCGACGCCGGGGGCGTCGGCGTCGCCGCTCTCGGGGACGACGAACGCCTTGGGCGTCTCGCCCCACTCCTCGCTCGGCGCGGGGATGACCGCCACGTCGGCCACCTCCGGGTGCTCGAAGAGGGTGTCCTCGAGCTCGATCGAGGAGATGTTCTCGCCGCCGGAGATGATGATGTCCTTCTTGCGATCCTGGATGGAGATCATCCCGTTCTCGTCGACGGTCGCGAGATCGCCGAGGTGGTAGTAGCCCTCGGCGCGGTCGGTGAACGCCTCCTCGGTCGCCTCTGGTTTCTCCCAGTAGCCCTCCATCACCTGGTTGCCCCGGACGACGACCTCGCCGATGGTCTCGCCGTCACGTGGGACGTCCGCGCCGTCCTCGTCGACCACCCGGACCTCCGTGCCGAGGAAGCCCAGCCCCTGCTTCTTCTTGACCGCGAAGCGGTCGCTCGAGCCCTCCTCGAAGTGCCGTCGGGCGTCGGAGGTGGTGACGAGCGGCCCCGTCTCGGTCGCCCCGTAGACGTGCTTGAGGTACCAGCCGAACTCGTCCTCGACGGCCCGGATCGTCGCCTCCGGCGGCGCGCTCCCCGCGGTGGCCACCCGGACGTCGTTCGCACCGGCCGTCGCCGGTTCGTGCTCGTCGTGGTAGCTGATGAGCTGCTTGAGCACGGTCGGCGCGGCACAGAAGTACGAGACGTCCTCGGTCGCGATGGCGTCGAAGATCTCCCCGGCGTCGACCCCGCGGGTGCAGACGTGTTTCGCGCCGAGGCCGGTCACCGCGAAGATGTGGCCCCACCCGTTGACGTGGAACATCGGCAACGTCCACAGGTAGACGTCGTCGTCGCGGATCTCCTGGTGGACCGACGTCAGGTACGCGTGGAGGGTCTCACACCGGTGGGTGCGCATCACGCCCTTCGGGTCGCCGGTCGTCCCGGAGGTGTAGTTGATCGTGATGATCTCGTCCTCGCTCATCTCGGGGCGGTCGACCGCGCCGTCGGTGTCGAGCCACGCCTCGAAGTCGTCCCACTCGCCATCGACCGCGTCGGGGTCGTTCGTGACGAACAGCTCGGTCGACACCTGCTCGCGGATCGCCTCGACCTTCCCGGCGTACTCGTAGTCTGCGTAGATGGCCGTCACGCCGGCGTCCTCGAGGATGTAGGCGTAGTCGTCGGGGGTCAGCCGGTAGTTGAGCGGCGTGTGGATCGCCCCGATCTGCATCGCGCCGTGGGCCGCCTCCAGGTGGTAGTGGGTGTTCGGGTCCAGGACCGCCACCCGGTCGCCCTTCCCGACGCCGCGCTCCTGGAGGGCCACCGAGAACCGGTCGACGCGGTCGGCGAACTCGGCGTAGCTGTACCGCTCCCCGGTCGTCGCGACCACCGCCTCCTCGTCGGCGTAGTGATTCCGGGCCCGGTCGAGGAACTCGGTCACCAGCAGTGGCTTGTGCATACGTGGCACAGTTCACCTGGCGGTCATTTCAAAGGGACGGTTAACTGGTTCACCCCGCAGCCGGTGGGGGCCCGCGAGCACCCTCGAACAACGGCGGTCCGGCGAGCAGCCCCGGTCGACGGCCGCCACCTCCAAATCAATCGACGGTGTCCGCCACCACTCCGGGACGAAAGACCCTTGCCATAGGGCCGGAAGCGACACGCTATGACCGACGACGGCGACCCCGACCCCGACCCCGCCGCACTCCACGAGCGGACCTTCCTGCTCGACGCCCACTCTGACATGCTCTACAGCGTCGTCCGCGAGCGCGAGGCGGGTCGAACGGGCGTCGTCGAGTCGGACTTCCTCCCCGAAATGCGCGCAGGCGGCATAGACGCCCGCGTGGCCGCCGTCTACCTGGACGACGAGTTCCTCCCCGAGCTGGCCACCCGCCGGTGTCTGCGGGTCGTCGAGGCGTTCCACCGTGAGGTCGAGGAGACCCCTGCGCTCGCGGTGGCGACGACTGCCGCGGACCTCCGGCGGGGCGGCGGCGCCGGCGTCGGTGCCGTTGGCGACGACGCCGAGACGGTCCCGCTGCTGCTCGCGCTCGAGGGGGCCGAACCGATCCAGGACGACCCCGCGCTCCTCGGGGCGTTCCACCGCCTCGGCGTCCGGCTGGTCACCCTCACCCACGCCCGGCGGAACGCGCTCGCTGACGGCGCACCGCTCGACGCCGACGCGCCAGCCAGGGGAGGCGGGCTGAGCGACGCCGGCGTCGAGACCGTCGAACGCGCCGGAGAGCTCGGGGTGGTCGTCGACGTCTCGCACCTGAACCAGCCGGGGTTCTGGGACGTCCTCGAGGTCGCGGACGGCCCGGTCGTGGCCTCCCACTCGAACTGCCGGGCCGTCCACGACCACCCGCGGAACCTGACCGACGACCAGCTCCGGGCCGTCGCCGACGCCGACGGCGTCGTCGGGATGATGGCCGTCGCGCTGATGCTGGGAGGCGACGCCACCCTCGAGACGTTCGTCGAGCACGTCTCGCACGCCGTCGACGTCGCCGGGGTCGAGCACGTCGGGCTGGGGCTCGACTTCTTCCACTACACCCTCCAGTACGCCTCGGCGGCGAAGCAGACGCGTCGGCCCGAGTTCGAGCACGTCGAGGGACTGGAGGGCGACGAGGCGCTCGTGAACCTGACACCGGCGCTTCTGGATCACGGGTTCTCCGAGGGCGAGATCGAACGGCTCTACGGCGAGAACTTCCTGCGAGTCTTCGAGGCCGTCTTCGGGGAGTGAGGGCGGATGGGTTAGGGGCTGGATTATCGGCGAGTGCCGGGAGACGGCTAGCGTTATCGTGTCGTGAGGACCGATCGATGGAGGACGCGACGCCCTCCACGATCACGTCGGGGTATTCGACCACGACTTGGGCAACACCGTTTCGTGTGGCCTGCGCCTACGATGACCATGCGAGGGTCTCCCACGGGCATCACCGTGAACATCGACGAGGACCAGCGCATCCAGGTTACGGACCAGACCATCGAAGCGGAGCCACCGAGCCGCCTCGTGTTCGCGGCCGAGGGGGTGCTATCGGTGACGGAGACGTTGCTCGGCGAGTTCGAGGGAGCCGCCCTCACGCCGGTCCGGATCGGTGTGTCGGTCGCCGGGTCGCGGACGATCGAGATCGACCTCACGGAGGAGCCCTCGCTCCGGCTCGAGACGATAGACGTCGGCGTGGCGACGCCCGACGCGGCGGACCTGCCGTCTGGAATCGTCGCGGACGACGCTCCGGACGTCGACACGCTCCGTTCGACGATGGCCGACGGCCCCGGATCGAGCGACGCGACCCCCGGAGCGATCGCCTTCACCGTCGAGGGGGCGATCAGCGGCCTCTCGGACGGGACGATCGACCCCCTGATCGAGGCGACCCCGACGGTGACGTCGATCACGTTCGCCGTCGACGAGTCGTCGAGGACCGACGGCGGATCGGGCAGCGACATCGTCTTCGAGTTCGACCTCCAGGGGTTCAGTGTCACCATCCGCCGTGACGGCACCATCGAGATCGTCGGCGAAGCTGCGACCGACGTCGGGCTCCTGTGACGGGGCGTCGGTCGTGAGCTCTCCCACCCACGTCCGTCCAGTTCTGCGCCCTGGACCCTCGTTCGGCCGTACCTTGCCCCATGATCCCGTTCGAGCGTTCTTCCCAACCAGCTAGAGGTACGGTGAGTTCTATTGCTATGTGGCGTCCTGAGGCTCTGTAAGTCCATCTTTCCAGGATACTCTCTGGATGGTGATAG
>SLIW01000366.1 GCA_007135435.1 Natronomonas sp. | reverse complement strand
TTCGAGAGAGCAGTCGGCCAGGGATAGGACCGTCAAGGGATGCTGAACGTCGACCGATGGGCATCATGAACCCCTCGCTCACTCCGCTCGCCCGCGAATGCCGGCTCAGGGTTAAAGTACCATAACGCGGCCAGACCCCCCGTGATCTGACCAGGTGCTGGCGGTCCGCCACGGCGGGTGTGCGGGACACGGACCGTCGGAAAGCCGCGTCCCGCCTGTTCGCTACAGCTCGAGCCTGACGTCGTTGTCCTCGACGAATCGTTCGACACGTCGCTGCAGGGGTCCGTCGCCGGGCCACTCCACGTCCACCCCGAGGGCGTCCGGGTCCCCGACGTAGGTCCACACGCCGCCGTCGTCACTCGGGACCCGTACGCGGACGTAGAGCCCCCGCTCGACCCCCTCGTAGCGGTCGAGCGCGGCGAGGTCACCGTCGCGGAGTTCGAGGACTCGCCCGTCGGTCTCCCCGCCCGGCGCCAGCGTCGGATACCGCGCCTCCACGCGCTGGAGTTCGACGAGCGTCGCCGGCGGGCCGTAGTCCGCGTGGCCGAGCACCTCGCGAGCGCGAACGGGATCACAGAGCGTCCCGTAGACGAACGCGTCCATGCCGACACCGTCGGCGGGCGGGGTCATGAAACTCGGCCGGGGACACGGCGCTACCTCGTCGTCGACTCGTCCTTCGTGGGGGTGTGCGTCCCGTCGATCCAGCTGGCCACTCGAGCGCTCGAATGGAGCGTCCGTCGGTCGAAGCGCTAATAACAGGGCGGGCGAATGTTCTGACGAATGCTGCCGTCCTCGTGGAAACGTGACATCGCGAGCGGACTCATCGTCCTCGTCCCCCTCCTCGTCACGGCCTACGTCGTGGCGTTCGTCTACCAGGCCATCGCCAACCTCCCGCTGCTCGAGGCGGCGCTGGAGGGGATGGCCCCGATGGTCAGGGTCCTCGTGACGCTGATGCTGTTCTTCCTCCTGGTCCTGTCGGTCGGCTACCTGATGCGGACGACGTTGGGCGACCTCCTGGAGGACTCCCTCGACAACGTGATGAACCGGCTGCCTGGCCTGCGGGTCGTCTACAACGCCTCGAAGATGGCCGTCGAGACGGCCGTCAGCGGGCCGGACGACCTCCAGACGCCCGTGAAGCTCGAGACGTGGAACGGCCTCCGGATGACGGCGTTCAAGACCGGGAAGACGACCGACGACGGCCGCGACGTCCTCTTCATGCCGACCTCGCCGAACATCACGACCGGCTTCGTCATCGAGGTGGAGCCGGATCGCTACACCGTGATCGACGAGAGCGTCGAGGACGCGCTCACGCGCGTGCTCAGCGCCGGCTTCGGCGAGAGCCAGGACCGCGGCATCCGGATCGACGTCCGGGAGGGCGCGCCCCTGTCGCCGGGGAAGGACGGCCGGTCGGACGACGATTGAGGGCCGGGCGGGCGACGATCGAACAGCCGACGGCCGATCGGCCGACGAGGACGTGCTGTAGGTGCGTACCCGACAGATTCTGCGCCGTCGCCGAAACAGGTCCTGGCGATCCACGTACGCCCTTCCCGCCGTTCCTGGACCGCCCTCGGGCCGGGGTTCAGCCCCGGACGATCGCCCGGAGCGCGAAGAGGACGTTCTCCTTGCGCTCCATGAGCCGCCGGTAGAAGTAGGACAGCCAGCGGTCGCCGTACGGGGTGTACTGGTAGACACTGACGCCCTGCTCGGCGAGCTCGCGCTGGGCGTCCTCGCGGACCCCCATCAGCATCTGGACCTCGTAGTCGGTGCCGTGGTCGTCGTGGAGCGTCCGGGCGAGGTCGATCATCTCGGGGTCGTGGCTGGCGACGGCGACCCCGCCGTCGAACTCCCGGAACGCGTACGAGAGGTCCGACCGGAAGACCTCGTTTACGCGTGCCTTGTCCGTGTACGCGATGTCGGCGGGCTCGTCGTACGCCCCCTTGACGAGGCGGACCTTCCCCGGGAGGTCGGCGAGCCGCTCGAGGTCCTCCCGCGTCCGCCGGAGGTTCGACTGGAGGCACACCCCCATCGCCGGGTACCGCTCGACGTTCGCCTCGAAGGCCTCGAGGGTCGCGTCGGTCGTCGAGGCGTCCTCCATGTCCATCCAGACGAACCCCCCGTGGTCGGCGGCGGCGTCCACGACCCGCTCGAGGTTCTCCCTGAAGACCGACTCGCCGACGTCCAGGCCCAGCTGGGATGGTTTCACCGAGACGCAGGCGTCGAGGTCGGTCTCGGACAGCTCCGCGAGGAGGCGACGGTACGCCTCGGCGTCCTCGTCGGCGGGACCGCGGTCGTCGTAGTGCTCGCCCAGCAGGTTGAGGATGGTTCCGATGCCGTCCGCGTCGAGCTGCCGCGCGTGATCCATCGCGGAGGCGACGGTCTCGCCGGCGACGAACCGCCGGGCGATCGGCGGGATCATACCGGGCCTTCCGACGGGCATCGTAAGAGCGTATTCCTTCCCTCCGGCCCCGTCGTCCGAGCGAGTCGAGACGTCGACCCCGTCGAGTGGGGCGCTCACCAGGAGCCGACCGAGAGCGGACCGCGAGCCGACCGAGAGCGGACCGAGAGCCGGCGTCCCCGGGGCGAATCCCCCGCGCTTATGGGACCGCCGGTCGCAGGCCGACCATGGTCGTCGAGACGGTGGCGATCGCCATCTGGGCGATGCTGCCCGCCTACATCCCGAACAACGTCGCCGTCCTCGCCGGCGGCGGGCGGCCGATCGACGGCGGTCGGACGCTCGGCGACGGCAAGCGGCTGCTCGGCGACGGCAAGACCTGGCGGGGCACTGCCTTCGGCACCGTCGCCGGGATCGTCGTCGCCCTGCTGCTCAACCTCCTCCACGGCCCGTTCACCGGCGTCACCGAGCTGGGTGTCCCCGCGTTCCCGATCCACGCCGCCGTCGCGCTGGCGTTCGGCGCGATGCTCGGTGACATCCTGGCGTCGTTCCTCAAGCGCCGGACCGGCCGGGAGCGCGGCGCCGCCTTCCCCGGCGTCGACCAGCTCGACTTCGTCGTCGTCTCGCTGCTGCTCACGCTGCTCGTCGCGACCGGCTGGTTCCTCGAGACGTTCACGCTCCCCGTCCTCGTCGCGGTGTTCGTCCTCACGCCGGTGCTGCACGTGTCCACGAACGCGATCGCCTTCGCCCTCGGGCTGAAGGACGAACCCTGGTAGCGGTGACCGGCGGGGTCACCCGTCGCCCGTGGGTCGCCACGACGGCGAGAGCCGCTCGACCGCGACCACCACGTCCTGGTCGCAGTCGCAGTGGCCGTCGCCGCTTCCATCGCCGTCGCCGTCGGATACGCTATCGTCGTCACCGTCGGACGTGCATTCGCCGTCGGCGAACGCCCGGATGACCTCGTCCGAGTGATCGCCGTGCGCGAGGTAGCGGTCGCCCTCCCGGATGTGGACGAGCGCCTCGCAGGCGGTACAGTAGCAGTACCCCACCGGTCCCACGTCGCCGTGGGCCGCCTGCCTGACCCGCTTGCAGAGCCGGTGGCGGCCCCACCACTCCCCGCACGCGGGGCACTCGAAGACGTACCGGTAGTCGTCGCGGGTCTTCTCGTAGGGACTCGAGCACCGCCCCGAGAGGTCCAGGGGGTCGACCCACGCTCGGAATGACGGGCCGTGGCCGGGCTCGATCCGGACGAGGGTCCCGTCGTCGGTCGGGGGTTCGAGGTCGCCACCCGGCCCGGCGGACGCGGCGTCGGCGTCGCCGTCGCCGACGCCGTCGATCGAGCGCCCTCTCCTGGGCTTGCCGTCGCCCTCGGATCCGTCCTCTTCGAGGGGTTCGACTCCCTCCGTGGTCACCCACGCCCGCTCGCCGCGGTGCTGGTGTTGCCAGACGTGGACGAGCTCGTGGCGGACGATCTCCCGACAGGCCTCGAACCCGCCGCGGTCGTAGACCCGCTGGCTGACCGTGACGGTGCAGCCGCCGTCGGAACCGTAGGAGCACTGGCCGTGCCGTCGGCGCATCCGGGTGCTCGTCGCCCACTCGATCGTCGAGAGGTCGATCGCGGACAGCGGCCACCGGTCGCCGCGGACCACGCCCTCGCCGTAGGCGCGCGCCCTGATCGTCAGCTCGTGGTCGTCCCGGAGCGTCCCGGTGGCCTGCCCGGGGACCGACGGATCCATCGTACCCTACTGGTCGTCCCTCGTGGTTATCGGTTGCGGTGCGGCTTGTGTCGTCCATTGCATCCCAGCGTCCGTCGTCCGTCGCGAGGGGTCGATACCGGGCGGCCGTTGTGCCGCGGACATACCGTACGGCCGTCGGGCTGCTACGGACCCCTACCGTCGTCGACCACGGCGTGACTCTCCGCTATCGACCACCTTTACCAGGACCGCTCCCTACGCGGCCGCATGTCCACTGACGCCCGGTTCCTGACGTTCGCGGAGCTCCGGGACGCCCTCGCCGAGCGGACGTTCGACCGACCGCCCGCGTTCGTCGCGAACGCCCACGTCACCGGGCTCGGGGTCGCGCGATCGCTGTCGGCACACGGCGTCCCCGTCGTCGCGCTGGACCGGACGCCCGACGGGGTCGCTCCCGGGTCGACGGCGGTCGACCTCGCCGGTGCCGTCACCTATCCCCTCGAGGATCAGGAGGGGTTCGGCGCCGACGTCGAGGCACTGGCCGCGGAGACCGGCCACGAGCCGGTGGCCTTCGGCTGCATGGACGAGTGGGTCCACGGGCTCGCCGACGCCGACCCCATGGGCGTCCGGCTGTCGTTCGCCGGCCGGGAGGTCGTCGACCGCGTCCTCGACAAGACCGAGCTCTACGCCCGCTGCGAGCGACTCGAGGTCCCCTACCCCGAGACCTACCGCCTCGCGGAGCCCGGCATCGACGGCGACGGCCCACCGGTCCTTGCTGCGGCCGAGGCGGCCGAGCGCCTC
The DNA here is from genome assembly GCA_007135435.1 of Natronomonas sp. Classification (GTDB taxonomy): domain Archaea; phylum Halobacteriota; class Halobacteria; order Halobacteriales; family Haloarculaceae; genus Natronomonas. The sequence continues at coordinate 562 of SLIW01000366.1, read as the reverse complement.
GGGTTCCCGCTGGTGCTGAAGCCGGCGCTCAAGCGGACCTTCGAGGAGGCCATCGGCACCAACGTGGTCGAGGTCGCGGACGCCGATGAGTACCGGGAGGTCGTCGACGCGGCCGCCGACCGCGGCATCCGACTGATGGCCCAGGAGCGGGTCGACGTGGCCGTCGGCGCGGACCGCTCCGTGGCCTCCTACCGGTCGCCCACCGGCGAGACGATGGCGATGGTCGGCAACGCCGCCGTCCGGCACCCGCGGGGGTACGGCACCTCCTGTCTCGTCCGGCCCGTCGAGGACCCGACCCTGCGGGAGCGGGCGACGGCGGTCCTCGACGACGCCGGCTACCACGGCATCAGCGAGGCCGAGTTCGTCCTCGACGACGCCCGTGGGGAGTACGTCCTCCTGGACGTCAACACCCGGCCCTGGAAGTGGATCCGCCTCCCGGTCGCCTCGGGGCTGAACCTTCCGATGGCCGCCTACGCGGAGGCGGTCGACGACCCCGCGGTCGCCTACGAGCCCGGTCCCCGCCGGGCGCCGACCTGGGTCTTCCTGGCGGACTACCCCGCGG
>SLIW01000229.1 GCA_007135435.1 Natronomonas sp. | reverse complement strand
TGGCGCCTTAAACGTCGGTCCCCTGGTCGGCCCATCCGGCCAAGCGGCTCGACGGCTCGACGGCTCGACGGCTCGACGGCTCGACGGCCCGACGGCCCGACGGCCCGACGGCTAGTCGGCCAGTCGGTCAGTCTGACAGGCGGCCAGGCGGCCAGGCGAACAGGTGGCAAGGGGGCCAGGCAGCCACTGCGTGGACCCTCGCGGACCGGACTCCGCGCTCAGTCCCCGTCGTCGAACCGGCGCTCGACGCTCGCGGCGTGGGCCTCGAGACCCTCGGCCCGGGCGAGGGTCGTCACCGTCTCGCGGAGGGCCGCCAGGGCCTCCCGGTCGAGCCGCTGGACGGTCGACGAGCGGAGGAAGTCGTCGACCGCGAGCCCGCCCGCGACCTTGGCGAGACCGCCCGTGGGCAGGACGTGGTTCGGGCCCGCCGCGTAGTCGCCGGCCGCGACCGGCGAGTACGGCCCGAGGAAGACGCTCCCTGCGGAGTCGATCCGATCGAGCAGCGCCTCGTCGTCGGCGGCGACGATCGAGAGGTGCTCGGCGGCGTAGGCCTCGGCGAACGTCACCGCCTCCGACATCGACCGGGCCAGGAGGACGCCCGAGGCGTCGCCGTCGAGGGCCTGCTCGACGATGTCGGCGCGGTCCCGCGCGACCGCCTGGCGCTCGCACGCCTCAGCGACGGCTTGTGCGGTGTCCGCGTCGTCGGTCACACAGACGACCGAGGCCGCGGGGTCGTGTTCGGCCTGGGCGACCATGTCGGCGGCCACGAGCGCCGGATCGGCCGTCTCGTCGCAGACCACGAGCAGCTCCGAGGGCCCGGCCAGGAAGTCGATCTCGACGTCACCGCGGACCTCCGCCTTGGCCGCGGTCACCCACCGATTGCCGGGACCGACCACCTTCTGGACGGCCGGGACGCTCTCGGTGCCGTGCGCCAGTGCGGCGATCGCCTGGGCGCCGCCGACCTGGTAGACGGCGTCCGCTCCGGCGACGTGCGCGGCCGCCAGCGTCGCCGGGGGCAGGGGCTTCGCAGGAGGGGTCGCGACCGCAACGTGCTCGACGCCCGCCACCCGCGCCGGCAGCACGCCCATGAGGACGCTCGAGGGGTAGGCGGCCGTGCCCCCGGGCGCGTAGACCCCGACCCGCTCGATCGGTCGGTACCGTCGACCGAGCTCGCGGCCGTCGAACGACTCCCGCCAGTCGGCGGGCATCTGCCGCTCGTGGAACGCCCGGACGTTGGCGGCGGCGGTCTCGATGGCCTCGCGGACCGCGTCGTCGACCTGGTGGTATGCGCGTTCGGTCCGATCGGTGACGTCGACGTTCCCGACCTCTACGTCGTCGAACTCCCGCGCATACTCGCGGAGCGCCACGTCGCCCTCGCGGCGGACCCGGTCGACGATCTCCCGGACCGGCTCCCGGACGTCGTCGACCCCCGCGTCGCGGTCGAAGAACGCCGCCCGGTCGGCGGGGCCGAGCTCTCCGATACGTCTGACCTCCATGCCCGGACCTGCGCGGTGGGTCCCGAAAGGGGTTTCCCCTCCGTCTCGACGTTCCCCGAGGACCGGTCCCCGCAGTGTCGACGAAAAGGACTATCGTTGCCCGTTACCTAGTGGGCGACGATGCTGAGCGCCGTCATGGAGGACTACATCAAGGCGATCTACGCCATCCAGAACGACAGCGGCGAGCGCGTCGGGACCTCCGAGCTCGCGGACCACATGGACGTGACGGCGCCGACCGTCTCGAGCATGCTGAAGAAGCTCGAGGAGCGCGGGCTGGTCGACCGCGAGGAGTACCGCGGCGTGACGCTCACCGAGGAGGGCGAGGTGGTCGCCCTCGAGATCCTCCGCCACCACCGCCTGCTGGAGTCCTTCCTGACCGAGCGGCTCGACTACGACTGGGCCGACGTCCACGAGGAGGCCGACCGGCTCGAGCACCACGTCTCCGACCGGCTCACCGACCGGATGGCCGAGGTGCTGGGCAACCCGGGGGTGGACCCCCACGGCGATCCCATCCCGACGGCGGACCTCCAGCTCCCCGACGACCCCGAAACGGACCGGCTGTCGACCGTCGACGTCGGCGACCACGTCGTCGTCCGGCGCATCCGCCACCAGGGCGACGAGGAGCTGCGCTACCTCTCGCGGGCCGGCATCGAACCGGGCGTCGAGCTGGAGGTCGTCGAGGTCGCCCCCTTCGGGATGGTGACGGTCCGGACGGCGGAGGGCGAACAGGGCCTCCCCGAGGACATCGCCCGGCTCATCGAGACGACCCCGGCGAGCTCGACCGAAGCCGAGGCCTGACGAGCCACCACAGCCCGACCGCCACGACGACCGCACAGCCGCCGAGGAAGAACGCGAGCGCGGGGTCGAGCGTGGCGACCGTCTCCGTGGCGGCGGTCGTCTCGGCTGCCTCGGGGGCCGCCAGTGGTTCCGCGTCGTCGGTCGCGCCCTCGAACGCCGGTTCGTCGGTCCACCAGCGGTGGACCACCCCGAAGACGAGCGACGAGATCACCACGACCATGAAGAGGCCGAATATCCGGGACAGCTGTTCGCGCAGGCGCGACCCGTGGCCGGGCTGGCCCGCGAAGAGGACCACCGCCTTGCTCGCGGGCCCGTAGACGGTCATCTCGTTGCCCTTCCGGGAGTACCCCGAGCCGACCGGCTCGATGAGGCCGGCCTCCTCGAGGCGGTCGAGGTGGTAGTGGACGTTCTGCAGGGTGGTCCCCACCTCCTCGCGGACCTCGCTCGGCGTCCGCGGCTCATCGTAGATCGTCGCCATGACGGCCCTGGCGGTCTCGGAGCCGAGGGCATCGAAGGCGGCGGCGGCCTCCTCGCCCTCGATGTCGAGCACCTTCGGCTCGGCCGGGGAGGGAGAGACCTCGAGTCGACTCGGCAGCAGGCTCATCGATCGGGTGTAGTGACCACTTGTGAATACCCCTTCCGATAACTCAAAACGGTGTTTTACCTATGTTCTGTGTTGATTTGACGTACCGACCGTCGCCGCCCGCGGCCGATCACTCCTCGAGGGGACGAATGCCCGTCACCGCGAGCACCGACTGGACGGTGAGGAGGACGATCAGACCGGCGCCGAGCAGCATCGGCGGCGCCGAGAGCCAGGTGGAGGCGGTCGGGGAGACGAAGAACCCCGAGAACCCACGGATCACGAAGCTCGCGACGACGAGGGTGAACGCCAGGGCGGAGAGCTTCACGAACGTGTTCTGATGCATCGCGTCGGCTTCCGGGCGTCGTTCGGTCCCGGTGGGTAATAAGGGAGTCGTCCACGGAAGCCACGGTGCCCCCACGAGACCGTCGGGGGCCACGGCGGGGTCAGGGCGGCGTCTCGGTGGCGTCACGATGTCGAACCGACGCCGACCGGCAGGTTGCAGACATCAACCGACCAGTGGCAGACATCAACCGACCAGTGGCAGACATCGACCGGACAGTGGCCGACCTCGACCGACCGGTGACCGACGTCGACCTACAGGTGGCCGCCCTCTTCGAGGCCGTCCATGATGTCGTCGACCAGGCTGTCGACGTCCTCGTACGGGAAGTCCTGGTTGCCGCCGCTCTTGGTGTTGAGCTCCATCGCCGTCATCGAGAAGTCGCCGGACTCGAACCGCGTCCCGGGACCCTGCGGGAGGGCGGGAACCAGGTCCATCGGGCTGTTCACCGGGTAGTCTGCGCCCTCGAACGCGTCGACGAACTGCGCGCGGAGATCGTCTCTGTCGACCATTGCGCCCGCACCTTCAACGCGAAACTAATTGAATGTTGTGACCGGGATTGGCCGGTCGGCACTCACCAAGTGAGGTGGGCTAAGGTAGCGGTCTATCCCCCGGGTTTACGGTCGAACATCCCGTCAGATGGTGGCCCGACCAGGTCGCCGAACATCGGTCCGATGGGCCGACGCGCCGTCGAAACCTGGAGACGTCTGGCATGGGTCAGACGCTCTCCCAAGGATTATATCGGTCGTCTGCCACCCCTACGTCAGCATGGCAGACGGACAGGAGGCGGTGGAAGGTGGTCCACCTCCGCAACCCGGTGAGCCTGTGGAGGGTGACCAGCCAGGTGACGCAGCGGATGCCGGTAGCAGGAGCGAGCCCGAGGACATCCTCGCCCAGCTGTTCCGGAGCGGCCGGCTGAACGCGATGCTCTCGTGGCTGCTGGTCGCAGTGCTCGCCGTGGCGTTCGTCGAGAGCGTCTTCGATGCTGACTGGCTGTGGACGGTGTTCGTTGTCGCGACGGGGGCTATCGTCGTGGTGCCCCCGACGGCCTTCCGCGACTGGCGGATGATGCTCCCCTGGGAGCTGCTGTTGCTGGCGCTGTTGCCGGTCCTGGTCCGAGCGGCCGTCGGGGGCCAGCTCGGGACGTTCGCGTACTACCTCTCCATCGCGGGGCTCGCGCTCATCGTGACCGCCGAGCTCCACATGTTCACCGAACTGCGGATGACCCACTGGTTCGCCGTCGTCTTCGTCGTCATGACCACGATGGCCTCGGTCGCGGCGTGGGCGGTCGTGCGCTGGAACGCCGACCGGTACCTGGGGACGACGTTCCTGAGCGAGCCGGGGATGACCCAGGACGCGGCGAACGCGGCGCTCATGGTGGAGTTCCTCTGGGTCACGCTCGCCGGGTTCGCGGCGGGGGTCATCTTCGACGTCTACTACCGGCGCCGCGACAGGCAGCTCCGGCGCCGGCTCCGGGCGGTGGTCGGCCGGTGACCCTACCGCGGCCGTCGGTGCGCAATCAGCGTCGGCTCACGCGCGGCATGCAGCTGGTGCTCGCGGGCATCGTCATCTATGGTCTCGCCTTCGGCGAACCGAAGGCGATCACCAACGGGAGCATCTCCTTGCTCATCACCTTCGTCCCCGCCCTGCTCGAGCGGAACTACCGCATCCCGCTCGACCCGTGGCTCGGGCTGTGGATCACACTCGCGGTGTTCCTCCACACGATGGGGTCCGCCGGGCTGTACGCGACGTTCGACTGGTGGGACCACCTCACCCACGCCCTGTCGGCCTCGGTCGTCGCGGGGGTCGGTTACACCTTCGCCCGGGGCATCGACATCCACAGCGACCGGATCCACCTCCCGAGGGAGTTCTTCTTCGTCTACGTGCTCGTGGTCGTCCTCGCGTTCGGCGTCCTCTGGGAGCTCTTCGAGTTCGGACTGGACATCGCCGCCGAGGAGACCGGCATCCAGATGCCCCTGGCCCAGCACGGCCTCGACGACACCGTCCGTGACCTGATGTTCAACTCCGTCGGCGCCCTCGCCGTCGCCGCATTCGGGCAGGCACACCTCTCGGGCGTGGCGGAGCGGGTCCGCGAGAGCCTCCTCACCGGGGGATGAACCCAACTGGACGGGGTCGGTTGCCCTGGACCCTGCAGACTCTACCGATACCCGGCCGTATTTGATTCCATCCGGCCGGTTACAGCATACCAGCCGTGATAGCACTTCCAGCCGTGATAGCACTTCCAGCCGTGATAGC
>SLIW01000552.1 GCA_007135435.1 Natronomonas sp. | reverse complement strand
GAGTAAAATATATTTTAGCCGGTGGATGAGCCCCCCACAAGTGACGAGCACCAGCGATGACTGGTGTCGGGGGACCTCCGACGAAACGAACGACGAACGACGAACGACGAACGACGAACGATGGACAAACGGTGACTGATGACGCTCCGAAACGGCGGCGTCGACGGCGAAGTCACAACGGTGACTCAGGTATCGATGACCGGTGCTTCACGGATTTCTGCCGCCGTCACCGCCGTGTCTGCGGGGAGATCGATGACGATCTCTTCGAGCAACTTCCGCCTGGATTCGGCCTCGTTCTCCCGTTTGGTCGTCGAGATCCTGTGGTGGATCTCGGTCGACGCCATACCATCGTACTGTACGTCGAGATTGCTGGTAATGTGACCGGATGCGTTCCCATGGACGGTGAACTCGATATAGAGCCCATCATCGTCCGTCATGAAGCTGGTTCCTCGCTGAGCCCATTGCGGTCGACTGGCCGTTCACTCCGGCAGACCGGAACGCGGTCGTGACCGCGGGGAGCCGGCCCCGTCCAGGATCCAGCACGCGACCGATGGAACGGGGCGAGACTGCGTGTCGCGGAGGCTCCACCGGGGGAAGAGCGGATTCGAGGGGCCACCGACGTAGTCGTGTTTTTCTGTAGCATCGTTAACAAGAGAAGGACACGCGGAGGCAAGTACACCGTGATATTCACTGTCATCATTTTATTGATGAACTGGGTCACATAGTCGATCCACCACCCCGAGACGCCTCCCTGAGCCCGGAGCGTGCCCGGAGCGTGCCCTCAGCCCGTCCGAACCGTCACCGTCGCGCCGCCCTCGAGCCCCTCCAGCGCCGAGACGTCGTCGACCATCGCGACGACGTTCACCGGCGACGCCGCCCGCGGCTCGTCCCCGACGCTCGCGGGGGTCGGTCCCCAGAACAGACAGAGGGCGTTGCCCTGCGGCCAGTAGGCGACGGCGCCGACGGGGACCTCCTCGCGGGCGTTCTCGGCACGGATGTCGACCGGGGTCCTGAAGTACAGCTCGTCGCCCCAGCGGTTCGCCTCGCCGGACAGTGGCAGCGCGGCCTCGATGGCCTCGCGGGTCTCCGGGGCGTCGTCGGTCCACCGCGCGGACAGCTCGCGGCCGTCGACGTCGATGTGGAGGTCAGGGTCGTCCATCGTCCTCCGACCCCGTCACCTCGCGACCGCGTCGGCGACCAGCTCGATCGGGTGCGGCGGCTTCGCCTCGCCGGGCCGATCGCCGAGCTGGGACCGACAGGAGGCCCCCGGCGCGGTCACCTGCTCGCCCGGCGACCGCTCGACCTGCCGGAAGAGGATCCGCCCGATCGCCTGCGAGATCTCGTAGTGCTCCGCCTCGTAGCCGAACGAGCCGGCCATCCCACAGCAGCCCGAATCGAGGGGATCGACCTCGTAGCCCGCCCGGCGGAGGACACCCACGGCGTGGTGGTCGGTGTTCACCGCCTTCTGGTTGCAGTGGCCGTGGTAGGTGAGCGAGGTGTCGGGCGCCTCGAACGACAGCGCCTCGTCGAGGCGGACCCGGTCGAGGTACTCCATGACGCCGAACGCGGAACTGGAGACCGCGTCGACGTCCTCCCCGCCGAGCAGGTACCGGTACTCGTCCTGGAACATGACCGCGTCGGAGGGTTCGACGAAGACGACCGCGTAGCCGTCGTCGACGTAGGGCCGCAGCGTCGCGACGTTGTGCTCGGCGCGCTCGCGGGCGGTGTCCAGGAAGCCCAGCGAGTAGGCGGCCCGGCCGCTGGCCTCGACCTCGGCCGGGAGGTCGACGTGGACCCCGGCGGCCTCCAGCACCCTGACGGCCGCCTTGCCCGGCGCCGGGTGGCTGTAGTTGGTGAACGTGTCGGGGAACAGCAGCACCCTGTGGTCGGCCTCGGCGGCGGGGACGGCGGGGCCGCCGCGCGACTCGAACCAGTCCTCGAGGCTCTCGCGGGTGAAGGTCGGCAGCTCCCTGGCGGCGGCGACGCCGAGGGTCCGCTCCATGACGGTGCGGGCGCCGGGCAGCTTCAGGCCGAGGTTCGAAAGCGGTGCCAGGGCGCTCCCAAGCGCCGAGAAGCGATCGATGTCCGCGAAGAACCGCTCGCGCAGTCCCGAGCCCTCCTTCTGGTGGTGCTGGTGCTTGACCTCGGCCTTCAGCTTCGCCATGTCGACGCCGGTCGGGCAGTCGTTCTTGCAGCCCTTGCACCCGACACAGAGGTCCAGGACCTCCTCCTGGAAGCGGTCCGAGTGGAGCACCTCGTCGTCGAGCTCGCCGGAGATCGCCGCCCGGAGCATGTTCGCCCGGCCCCGGGTCGTCTGGACCTCCTCCTTGGAGGCGCGGTAGGTCGGACACATCGTGTCCGAGTCGGTCTGCCGGCAGGTCCCGCAGCCGTTGCAGAGCTCGACGAGGTGGGAGAAGCCGCCCTCGTCGTCGAAGTCGAGGGCGGTCTGGGGCTCGATCGACTGGTAGTCCGCCCCGTAGCGGAGGTGCTCGCGCATGTCGGCGCCGACCCCGCGGTCGTTGTCGGGGCCGACGTCGTCCGGGCCGTCGCGGTAGACGACGTTGCCGGGGTGCATGAGCCACTCGGGGTCGAACGCGGTCTTGAGCTCCTTGAACGCCGTCCAGAGCTGCTCGCCGTACATCTTCGGGTTGAACTCCGTGCGGGCCATCCCGTCGCCGTGCTCGCCGGAGAAGGCGCCGTGGTGCTCGAGGACCAGGTCGGTCACGTCGTCGGTGATCGAGTGCATCGCCTGGATGTCGTCGGCGTCCTTCAGGTTGAGGATGGGCCGGATGTGCAGCGTCCCCGAGCCCGCGTGGGCGAAGTAGGCGGCGGTGGTGCCGTGGTCCTCCAGGACGTCCTCGAACTTCCCGACGTACTCGGCGAGCTCCTCCGGGGGAACGGTCGCGTCCTCGATGAACGGGTACGGCTTGGGGTCGCCCTCGAGGCTCATCAGCAGGGGGATGGCGGCCTTCCGGAGCTTCCAGAGGCGCGACTGGTCGTCGTCGGTGTAGGCCTCGATGACCTCGAAGGCGTCGCCCGCCTCCAGGAACCGCTCGTTCGTGTCCGCGACGGCCGCCTCGAACGCCGCCCGCTGATCGCCCCCGTCGACCCCGTCCGCACCGTCGACCCCGTCGACCGCACCGGTCCTGTCGGCCCCACCGGCCCCGTCGACCCCACCGGTCCTGTCGGCCCCACCGGCCCCGTCGACCCCGCCGGCGGGGACGAGCTCGTCGTCCCACTCGAGCATGAGCGCCGCCGCGGTCCCGTCGGGGATGGGCGCGGCGTACTCGGCGTAGCCGTCCGACTCGCGGGCCAGCCGGAACACCTCGTCGTCCATCAGCTCGACGGCGCTGACGGGGTACTCGAGCGCCTCCGGGACCGCCCGGAGCGCGTCGATGAGGTCGTCGAAGCAGTACAGCGCCACCGCCGTCTCGTCGGGCTTGGTGACGAGCGAGACGGTCGCCTCGACGACCACGCCCAGGCTCCCCTCCGCGCCGACGAACAGCTTCGACAGGTTGACGACCTCCTCGCCGTCGTCGTTCTCGGAGATCACCTTCTGGAGGTTGTAGCCCGAGACGGACCGCTTCAGCGTCGGGTAGCGCGCCTCGATCTCCGCGGCGTTCTCCTCGACAAGCCTCCGGACCTCCCGGTAGATCTGCGCCTCGAGGTCGTCGCCCTCGACGAGTTCGTCGTACTCGGGGGAGTCGAGGACGACCTCCCGGGTGTGGATCAGCGAGCCGTCGGCGAGGACGACCTGCAGCTCCTCGGTGTAGGCGTCGGTGATGCCGTAGCGGACCGAGTGCGCGCCCGTGGAGTTGTTCCCGATGCCGCCGCCGACGGTCGCCCGGTTCGACGACGCCGGGTCCGGCGCGAACTTGATGCCGTGGTCGGCGAGGGCGGCGTCCAGGTGGTCCTGGACGACGCCGGGCTGGACCGTCGCGCGCCGCTCGTCGGGCGAGACGTCGACGATGTCGTCCATGTAGCGGGTGAAGTCGAGGACCACGCAGCCGGGGCCGACCGCCTGGCCGGCCAGCGACGAGCCCGCCCCGCGGGGGAGGATCGGCACCTCGTGGTCGGCCGCGACCCGGACCGCCGCCTGGACGTCGTCGACGTCCTCCGGACAGACGACGCCCGCCGGCCGCGCCTGGTAGATGCTCCCGTCGCTGGCGTACAGGATCTGGGCGTACTCGTCGAACTGGACGTCGCCCGAGACGCGGGCCCGCAGGTCGCTCGCCAGCGCGGCGTACGCCTCGACGTCGGGCCGGGCGTGGCCGAGCGTCTCGGCGGACGTTTCGAGCCCCTCGGGATCGTAGAACCGGTCCTCGACAGCCATGTGCACACCACCCACTGCAGGCGAATAAACGCTCTGCTCCCCCACACGGGCTGTCGGTTGACGTGCCGGGACGCGGAGTCGACGACCGGAGTGCACGGACCCGGATGAACTACGGGGATGGAGCGCGTCCGTATGACTACGAGACGGTCTATCCGACCACGAGACGGTCCGTCCCACCACGAGACGGTCCGTCCCACTACGAAGCAGTCCAGATCGGCCGTCCCCCTTCAACCGAACCATGTCGAACACCGTACTCATCGACGGCGTCCGCACGCCACACGGCACGCTCCTCGGATCGCTCGCCGACGTCTCGGCGACCGAACTCGCCACGACGGCCCTCGACGGGCTGGTCGAGCGCACCGACCTCCCCGCCGACCGCGTCGACTGGGTGAGCATGGGCAACGCCATCCAGGCGGGGATCGGCCAGGTGCCCGCCAGGCAGGCGGTGATCAGCTCGTCGCTCCCCGACTCGACCCCCGTCACGACGGTCAACGAGGCCTCCGGGTCAGGGGTCCGGGCGATCGCGCTCGCGGCCGACCGGATCGACGCCGGGCGCGCCGACTTCGCGGTCGCCGGCGGTTTCGAGTCGATGACGAACGCCCCCTGGATCCTCCCGGACCACCGCAAGGGCACCCGCCACGGCGACGTCACCCTGAAGGACTCGATGATCCTCGACTCCCTGTGGGACGTCAACCTCGACGTCCACATGGGCGAGATCGCCGAGCGGCTCGTTGACCGCCAGGGAGGGACCTACGACCTCTCGCGGGAGCGCCAGGACGAGTACGCCCTCGAGAGCCACCGACGGGCGGCGGAGGCCATCGACGGCGGCGTCTTCGACGACGAGATCGTCCCGGTCGAGACCGGCGACGGAACCGGCGACGGGGCCGTCGACACCGACGAGGGACCGCGACCTGACTCGACGATGGAGGACCTCGCGGCACTCCCGGCGGCCTTCCGCGAGGACGGCACCGTCACGCCGGCGAACGCCTCGAAGCTGAGCGACGGCGCCGGCTGTGTGCTGCTCGCCGACGAGGACGCCGCCGCGTCGGCGGGGCTGGAGCCGACCGCCCGGCTTGTCGACTACGCCCTGGTCTACCGCGAGCCCGACGAGTTCAACGAGGCCGTCGGCGACGTCGTCGAGG
>SLIW01000101.1 GCA_007135435.1 Natronomonas sp. | reverse complement strand
GTGTCGGCCATCGCACCTCCGTCTCTTCCTTCGACGTGTCGGCCATCGCACCTCCGTCTCTTCCTTCGACGTGTCGGCCATCGCACCCCCGTCCATCCCTTCACGGTCCGGATCCCTGGCGAGTGGAATAGTTGGCCAGAAAGTCCTTAATTCACCACCTCGTCCCCGGAACGTATGTACACGCCCGATCGGGGACGGGGGAGCCGACGTACCCTGCAGCGCGGTCGCCATCCCCGGTGTTCGGGGGTGAACGGACCTGCCTCGTCCGGTCCGGCCATCGACGAGACGGACCGCCACGGTCGGGACCCCGAACACGGACGGCGGTTCGAATCCGACGGAGTACGGTGGGTGGCGGCGTCCTGGTCGCGATCTTGACGCCACCCGCATCGCCTCGACGACATCACTCCTGCGCCGAAGGCAGGAGGCCCGTCTCCTCGGCCAGCGTCCTCCGGTGCGGTGGTTCGAGGGACGTCTCACGCGGGGCGCGTCCGACGGTCTCCTCACGGTGCGGATTCGAGACGCAGGCTCGCTGCGTTCGTCGTTCCATCGCGGGACCCTGTCTGCTCGAGGGACGGCCATGATCCGGGAGCGCCTGTCCCAGGTGCTGCTGATCGAGGATAACCCCGGCGACAGACGGCTCATCGAGGAGATGCTCCGGGACGCGGCCGGGCGGGTGCCTGCGGGTACCGGTCGGGGTGTTGCGGCTGGATCGAGAGGAACGAGCGGGCCGCCGACGGTCCACCACGCGGATCGGCTCGACGAGGGGCTCCAGCAGCTGGACGACGGGGCGATCGACGTCGTCCTCCTCGACCTGGCGCTCCCGGACAGCACGGGCCTCGACACGCTCACGGCGGTCCTCGAGCATCCCGCGGACGTCCCCGTCGTGGTGCTCACGGGCCTCAGCGACGAGCGCGTCGGCGTCAGGGCCGTCCAGCACGGCGCCCAGTCGTACCTCCTCAAGGACGAGATCTCGGGCGAGCTCCTGATCCGGTCGCTCCACCACGCGCTCGAGCGTCACGAGCGCGAGACCCGGTTGACCTCGCTGACGACGGTATCCGGCGGGCTGATGGCTGCGCCGTCGGACGACGCGATCGCGGAGTCGACGATCGAGGCGGCCGCGGACGTCCTCGACCTCCCCGTCGCCGTCGTCTGCCTGTACGATCCGGACCGGGGGGCGCTTCACCCGGCGGCGGCCTCGGACCAGGGGGCGACGCTCCTCTTCGTCGACGGTCCGGAGGCGGGTGCCACGGGGATCGACGCCGACCTGACGGAAGTCGCCGCGACGACCGTCCGGCGGGCGTTCGCCGCGGATCGACCTATCGTCGATACAGACGGCTCGTCTGGCGAGGCATTGACTGGCGAAGACGGCCCGCTGGAGAGCCTGCTCGTGCTACCGCTGGGAACGCACGGCGTGCTCCTGGCGGGGACCGTCGATGGGACGATGCCGTCGACGAGCGTGGACTTCGCCAGGATTCTGGCGACCAACGCCGAGGCGGCCCTGGAGCGGCTCGAACGCGAACGCGAGGTCCGCGAGCGGGAGGCCACCCTGGACGCGAAGAACGAGGCCCTCGAACGCCTCGACCGGATCAACACCGTCATCCGGGACATCGCCCAGGGTGTCGTACGGGCGTCGACGCGCACCCAGCTCGAGCGCACGGTCTGCGAACGGCTGGCGACCGTCGATCACGTCCGGTTCGTCTGGATCGGTACCTACGACGAGCTCACCGGGACGTTCGCGGCACGAGCCAGCGCCGGCGCCGAGGACGGGTACCTCGCGAGCGTCGGTATCACGACCGAGGACGGCCCCGCCGTGGCGGGCCCGGTCGAGACCGCCGTCCGGACCCGCGAGGTGCAGGTGGTCGCGGACGTGGTCCGGGACCTCCCCTCCGGCCCCGACCGCGAGGAGGCGCTGAAACGGGACTTCCGCACCTTCGCGAGCATCCCCCTCGTGCACGGGGAGACGCTGTACGGGGTCCTGACCGTCTACGTCGACCGACCGGGGTTCTTCACCGGGGACGTGCAGACGGTGCTGGGAGAACTCGGCGAGGTCATCGCCCACGCCATCAATGCCGTCGAGAGCAAGCGGGCCCTGATCAGCGACCGCGTGGTCGAACTCGAGTTCGAGCTGCGGAGCCCGGAGGTCGCCCTGGTGGAGCTGTCCGCGCAGGTCGACTGCGGGGTGACGTTCAGGAGCGTGGTGCCACGCGACGACGACCGGCTCCGGATATTCTTCTCGACCCGGGGGGCCGAGGTCGAGGAAGTGCTCGCGTACGCCGATCGGGCGCTCGCCATCGAGGAATGCAGCCTCGTCGACGACGGTGGGGACAGCGCCGTGTTCGAATGCACCCTGCGGGAGCCGAACGTCGTCTCCTTCTGTCTCGATCACGGGGTGGGGCTGCAGGCACTGGCGGCGGAGCGCGGGGAGGGTCGAGTGGTTGTCGAGCTCTCGAGCGACGCCGACGTCCGGGGCTTCGCCGCCCGGTTCCAGTCGAAGTACCCGGAGACGACGCTGGTGGCGAGTCGGGAGGGCGAGCGGTCGGTGCAGACGCGCCAGGCGTTCGAGTCGGCGCTGAACGAGCGGCTGACCGATCGCCAGGCGGAGGTCCTGCGGACGGCGTTCCTCAGTGGCTACTTCGACTCGCCGCGTGCGTCCAGCGGTCGCGAGGTCGCCGAGATGCTCGGCATCGCCCAGCCGACCTTCAATCACCACCTCCGCGCGGCACAGCGCAAGCTGCTGGGACTGCTCTACGCCGAGTGACTGACACCTGTGAGGGGACGTCGGTGGCGAACGGTCTCGGCAAGGAAGGACGTGGAAGCCGTTCAGCGTCGACCGTGAAGGACGACGGGAAAACCGATCGGGTGTCGACCGAGAGCCACGATGGGTACGCTGGCTGTCGGTCCCACGTCGACCATCTCAACTGATAGCATCCCGTTCAGCGTCCGACTCTCAATTGAGATGGTGTGGCTTTGTCCCCGTACCCCGTCGGAACGGGTAGAGAGTCAATGAGTGTAACCGAGTCCCAGACCCAGTCGCTCGCGCAGACCGAGGACGTGAGTACCGCGGTCATCATGGCGATCTCCGAGGCCACGGGGACGCCCGCGACGGAGCTCCCGCCGATGTACGACGCGATCGACCCAGACGCCCTCGACGCGATCTTCCAGGGCCCAGTGGACGCTCGCCCCCGGACCGGGATCGCGGTGACCTTCACCATGGCCGGCTGCACCGTCGACATCTGTGATGGCGCCGTCACCGTGATCCCCGACGTGGGGGCCGAGACGGACGAATCGCCGGCCCCGGCGTAGCCGGTGAACGGGGCGTCCATGACCGATCTCGAGGGCCGGGGTCCCCATGGCGGATGAGGACCCGGCGTCGGACACCGATCAGGGCGACACCCCGACGCACTGTGGAACGTGCGGGACGCGTCTCGATGCCGGAAGCTGGCACCCGACGGTCGGGCAGACGGACCCGGACGGCACGTACCGGATACTCAGGTTCTGCAGCGACGAGTGTCGGCGACGGTGGGACACCACGCGGAACGACCACGAGGTGTCGTAGCAGGTTTCCACCAGTCGGAGTGGTTCCGGTTCCCCTCCCGCACACCTCCACCACGAGGTGGCGAACTCGAGTCGAGAAACGACCTCTACACGATGCGTGATTCTACACCTAATCCCGTGACCGACAATACCCGAGTGGATTACAGCGAGTTCACCACCGGCTGAGCTCTCGTTACGGTCTATACACATCCAGGAATGCGTCGGGTTTGTGATCGGGGTCGGTGTATCGAGAACCGAGGGCTGTCGACGGAATCTGGCGAGGTTGTCGAGCATCCGCGCGAGCGAAGCGAGCGCGGTTCTCCGGCGGCGAACGGAGTGAGCCGCCGGTAGCGCCCGCGGACCGGAAGCGCCCGAAGGGCGCTGAAGGGAGCAGGCGCTATTTTTCATCGACGTTTTTGCCGCGAACCGGTGTCGCGCGCCGTACGGCGCGCGACCCGCGTTCGCGTGCAAAAAGGTCGGCCTGAAAGCTTTTGCCCGCCGGACGGCAACCACACCGCGTGAGCACGCTGGTGATGTGCGTCGACCGCGACGGCGGCCTGGGACCGGACGGTCCCGTCGTCGGGTGGGAGGCGGTCCAGGCGCTGGTCACCGACGTGGGCGTGGACGACCCGGAGAACAGCCGGGTGAACTGCCTGCTGGAGACCCTGCGCGTCGCCCGCGACCTCGGGGACTCGGGGGAGGAAGCGATCGTCGCGGTCGTCTCCGGCGGTGGCGAGGGCATCAACAGCGACCGCGCCGTCGCCCGCCAGACCGACCAGCTCGTCGAGACCTACGCCCCCGACTCGGCGATCATCGTCACCGACTCAGCCAGCGACGAGCGGCTGGTCCCCATCGTCGAGAGCCGCGTGCGGGTCGACGCCGTCGACCGGGTCGTCGTCCGCCAGTCCCACGACATCGAGTCGACGTACTACCTGCTGAAGCAGTTCCTCGGCGACGAGGAGCTGCGCTCGACGATCCTCGTCCCCATCGGAGCCGCCCTGCTCGCGTTCCCGCTGCTGTTGCTGCTGGCCGACAGCGTCGCGATCGCGCTGGCCTCCATCGCCGCCGTCATCGGCACCTTCCTCCTCTACAAGGGCCTCGGTATCGACGACTTCGTCGCGGCGCTCCCCCGCTGGGTCCGCGACGCCTTCTACTCCGGTCGGGTGTCGCTCGTCACCTACGTCGTCGGCGCCGGCCTCGCCCTCGTCGGCGTCTTCGCGGGCGGCATCGGCGTCTCCGGGATGAGCGACGCCGCGGAGATCCTCCTCGTGCTCCGGTTCCTCTTCGACAGCGTGCCGTGGTTCGCCGCGGCGGCGCTGGCGGCGGCGACCGGCCGGCTCATCGACGAGCTGCTCGCCGAGGAGGGCGTCTCCAGCGCGCTGATGAACCTCCCGTTCGGCGTCGTCGCCGTCGGTCTCGTCGTCCGGGGGTTCACCGGCTACTTCCTCGAGCGCGCGGGCGTCCTCGAACCCGTCGCCGCGCCCACCCTGGTCGCCGGGCCGATCTCGGTCGAGGGCTTCGCCCTCTCCATCTGGGGACGGCTCGCGCTGTTCGTCGCCGCCGGGATCATGGTGAGCCTCGTGGGCGTCGTGATCACCTCCCGGATGACCGAGACGGGTCGGCAGCTCGACGAGTTCCCCGAATAGCGGCGGGACGATCCCCAGAACGGAACGGCCGAGAGCGTGACCGTTCCTGCCCCGACGAACCGACGGCCATTTGCCGCTCGCCCGGGACCATCAGGTATGTACACGGACGGGGGACGGGATCCAAGGAAGGCCGGCGAACCTCCGACGACCGGTACCCGCCCGTCCGCTTCGCACACCACTGTGGCCACCCGAGGTGGTCCCGGGGGTGAGCCGTGGGTGAGCCTCTTCTCCGGCGGGAAGGACTCCTCGTGGGCCCTCTACCGGGCACTCGAGCGAGGCCTCCCGGTCGAGCGGCTGGTGACC
>SLIW01000479.1 GCA_007135435.1 Natronomonas sp. | reverse complement strand
GGAGTCGACGGGGGCGTCGATGTGGGCGCCGATGCGGACATCGATGCGGGCGTCGATACGGAAGTCGATGCGGGCGTCGACTTGGGCGCCTGCGAAGGGGTCCGAGCCTGCTTCGAGGGGCGTCACCGCGCCTCGATGGCCTCGAACAGCGCGTCCGCCGAGCCCCCTCCGCCGAGCTCGGCCACGGCCTCGACCACTGCGTCGGCCCGCGTCTCGAGCGGCGTCCCCCCGACGAGCTCGCGGAACTTCGTCTCGACGTCGTCCCACGAGAGCGGGTTCTCGGGTTCGCCCCTCGCGTGGTCGACGGTGCGCTCGTGGGTGGTCCCGTCGGCCGTCTCGACGACGACGTGGCCCGGCCACAGCTCCGGGAACGGACCGTTCGTCCGGTCGGTCGAGGCGACCGAGACGCGGTCCATGAGCCCCCGGAGATCGGCCGAGGAGAGCCGACCCTGAGCGTCGAGGAACGCCGCGAGGCCGGCGTCGCCGCGGCCGATGGCCAGCGCGGCGGCGAACGGGGCGGAGAACTGGCAGTCGACGAAGTTACCGGGGCGTCGCTTGCGCTCGATGGGCTCGCCGGTCAGCCGGACACCCGGCGACGGCATGTCGACCGTCACCCGCTCGACGGTCGCGGGGTCCAGGCCGACCTCCTGGCGAAGCGCGAGGAGCCCGTCGAGCGGCGCGTGGAGGTACCGACAGCAGGGGTAGGGCTTCAGCGCCGTCTCGCGGACGGCCGCCCCGGGCGTGACGTCCCGGAGGCGCTCCGGGTGTGGGTCGTCGGTGTAGCCGTGCAGGAACCCGAACTCACCCGTGATCGGCGCTGCGGCGCCGCGGAAGCCCGACGCCACCAGCGCGCCCGCCGTCACGGCGCGGCTCGCGGCCAGGCCGGGGTGGAGCCGTTTGTTCCACGCGCCGTTCGCCAGGAACTGCAGCGAGCCGGCGGCCTGACTGCCGTTGACGCCGAAGGCGGACTCGAAGTCGTCTGCGTCGAACCCGTGGAGGTGGCCCACCGCCGCGGTCGCCCCGAACGTCCCGCAGGTGGCGGTGAGGTGGAACCCGCGCGCGTAGTGCGCGTCGGGGTCGACCGCCCTGCCCACCGCACAGGTGACGTCGTAGCCAATTGAGATCGCCGACAGCAGGTCCGCACCGCTCGCGTCCGTCGCCCGCGCGGCAGGGAGGGCGGCGGCGATGACCGGGGCGCCGGGGTGGAGCGAGGACTCGCGGTGGGTGTCGTCGAAGTCCAGGCTGTGGGCGAACGTCCCGCCCAGGAGCGCCGCGCGGTCGCCCGGGAGGTCGGACCCCGTGGGGATCGTCGACGCGTTCGCCGTGATCGGCTCAGCTGTCGATCCCGCTCCGGGATGACCTGCGAGTGCGTTGACGGCCTCGAGGACGCTCGCCGAGGAGCGGGCGTGCTCCCTGCCGCCGGCGACGAGTCCGAGCCAGTCGAGCAGGTGCCGGCGGAGCGGCTCGATGGTGTCGTCGTCCGGCTCCGGCACCGTGGCGCAGTAGGAGGCCAGCTCGTCGGTCATCGGGACACCGCCCTCGCCGTGAAACGGGAGATCGCGATCACGCCGTCGTCACCAGGACCGGACGGTCGCTCTTCAGGATGACGTCCTGGGCGACGCTCCCGAACAGCGCCTTGCCGACCGGCGATCGGCGACGGGTCCCGATGACGATGGCGTCGACGTCGTACTCGGTGGCCACCTCAAGGATGGCGTCCGCGGGATCGCCGGTGACCTCGTGGACCTCGGTCTCGATCCCGGCGTCGTGCAGCTCCATCCGGGCCAGATCCGCCGTCTCGGGGAGTCCCTGGATGTCCTCGATGTTCTCGTTTATCCTGTCGATGTACGCCCTGCCGGCCTCGTCCGGCGGCGAGTCCACCTCCTCGTACACGTACAGCAGGTCGACGTGGACCTCGTCGGCCGCCTGCGGGAGGTCGCGTATCGCGGCGACCTGTCCGCGGACGCGGTTCTCCTCGGTATCGATCGGGACCAGGATCCGGTACATAGGACGATGGAGTGCGCGGACCGTTATCAATCCACCCGCAACGTGACAACGACCGAACGGCCACGTCGATCGCTCGGCCGCCGCTCGTCATGGCGTCGAATCCGCGATGGAAATCGGCCAGTGGTGTCCTGTAACGAGGCGACCGCACGAGATCGATGGACAGGTGAGCGGTGGTCTCGGATCGGCGGTTCACGCTACCCGGCCGATGAGGGGCCGATTAACTAACTACCTGGGGCCGTTCTGGCTAGCCGATGGGCGCCGCCCAGGAACTCTTCGACCTGCTCGCCGAGGGCGAGGAGCTCACCATCGTCTGCCACAACAATCCCGATCCGGACTGCCTGGCCAGCGCGCTCGCCCTGGGACGGATCGCCGCCAGCGCCGGCATCGACGAGCGTCGGATCCTCTACAGCGGCGACATCTCCCACCAGCAGAACCGGGCGTTCGTGAACCTCCTCGACGTCGTCCTCAAGCCGTTCGACACCGCGGCGGTCCAGGACCGCCCGGCCGACGCCCTGCTGGCGTTCGTCGACCACTCGGTTCCGGGCGTGAACAACAACGTGCCACCCGAGGTACCGATCGACGTCGTCATCGACCACCACCCCGCCGAGGACATCGTCGCACGGTTCGTGGACCACCGCGAGGACATCGGGGCGACGGCGACGATCCTGACCGAGTACGTCCGTGCGCTCGACCTCGAGCTCGATCCGGCGGTGGCGACCGCCCTGCTGTTCGCCATCCGTCGCGAGACGCTGGACTTCCTCCGGGGTGCGACCCGCGCGGAGTACGAGGCGGCGGGCTACCTGCACGACCACACCGACACGGACATCCTCCGGAAGCTCTCCACGCCCTCGGTCTCCGGAGCGACCGTCGACGCCATCGCACACGCCATCGAGAATCGGTCGGTTCGGGGTTCGGTTCTCATCTCCCACGTCGGCCGGACCACCGAACGCGACTCGCTGCCGCAGGCGGCCGACTACCTCGCCACACTGGAGGGCGTCGAGACGGCCATCGTCTTCGGGATCGTCGACGACTCGATCCAGCTCAGCGGCCGATCGGTGGATTCACGGGTCAACATCGGGGCCGTCCTCGCCGACGCGTTCGGGACGATCGGGAGTGCCGGCGGCCACCACGACATGGCGGGCGGCGAGATCCCGCTCGGTATCTTCGCCGACTCCGCCGAAGACGACAACCTGCTCTCGATGGTCGACCAGGTCGTCACACAGCGACTCCTCCGCAGTCTCAAGATGGCCGTCGACCTGGAGGAGTGATCGTCCGCCGTCCCGCGGGGGGACCTGATCGGTGGTCGTTCACCCACCCGTCGAGGCGGTACCACACGCTCGAGAGCAGCGCACTCATCTCATTCGTTGGGGTATGGCCGTCGTGCCACTTGTCAGGGTTTGGCCGTTATGTCACTCGTCGGGGGCAGGGCCATCATCTCACTCGTCGGTGTACGGAGTCCGCGGCGCACTCGCGGGGGTCGGGGCCCGCAGCACACTCGTTGGCTATTCGCGTCGCCTACAACTCGTTGGGGAGCCGCGCCCTCGGCTGTTCGGGCTGGGCAGTCTCGTAGGCGTCGAGCTCCAACTCGAGCGCCTCGATGCGCGCCTCGAGCCGTCTGAACTCCTCGCTCTCGGCGAGCTCGGGCCGGCTCTTCTCGATCTCGAGGACGTTCCGCTTGACCCGCTTGGCGGACAGCTCCCGTTTCAGCTCGTCGACGTCGACGGCGTCTGCGAGGCGGCCGACGGTGTCGACCAGCACGTCCCGCCGGATCGGTTTCATGAGGTAGTCGTCGATCGGCGAGTCGATGATGTCGAAGTCGGGTTCGACGGCCGTCACGAGCGCGATGCTGGCGTCGATGCCCCGGCGCTTGATCACGCGGAGCACCTCCTCGCCCGACATGCCCGGCATGCGCCGGTCGAGCAGCACGACGTCGGGGTCGAAATCCAGGTTCGACACCGCCTGCTCGCCGGTGTACGCGGTGCGGACGTGGTACTCGTCGCGGAGGTATCGCTCGTAGAGGTCGGCCAGCTCGCGGTCGTCCTCGACGATCAGGACCTTCGGCAGTGGGGGGTCTCGAGCCACGGTCTACCTGGACCTCGCGTTCCATCGTACGTATAAACCCTCGACCGGACTCTCGTTCTGAGAAAACCCCCCTCGAAGAAACCCCAGAGCGTGGAACGAAGTGACCTGGGCTCCTGTACGACTCGGGGTTCGTCCCGGGATCCCGCCAACCGATCACGGGCCACCGCCGCGGAGGACGAGGAAGACGGCGAGCGTCGCACCGGCGATGGCGAACCCCGCCAGGACGAAGAAGAGGGCGACCTCGCTGGCGTAGGTCAGGACGACGCCGGCGACCGTGGCGCCGAGGGCGCCGATGCCGAAGATCGCGAGGAACGTGTACCCGAACGAGAGACCACGGGCCTCCACCGGGGAGTACGCGGCGATGGTCGCCTGGGTCAGCGGCTGCATCGAGAAGACGAAGATCCCGAGCAGCCCGCTGACGAGCAGCAGGGGCACGAATCCGGCGGTCGCGGCCGGCACGAACGCGACCGCGAGGATCGCGAGGGCGCCGAAGGTGAGGATCAGCCCCCGCTCGGTCGGCATCCGGTTCGCGATGTACCCACCGACGTACTGGCCACCGATGCCCACGACGAGCAGTCCGACGTAGACGTACTGCGCGAGGTCGAACTGCTCGGCGATGGGGCTGTCACCGTCGAAGAGCTGGGGGTCGACATCGAGGGCGTCCAGGAACGACCCCAGCATGTCAGGCAGGAACGTCAGCACGCCGCGGTAGTACAGGCCGTTGAACATCACGAGGAGGAAGACGGCGACGAACCCGCCGGTGAGGAGCAGTCGTGTCCCGGAGACGATCGCGTCCGGGGAGATTTCTCCCTTGCTGTCGCCGCCCGACGGGGCGTCATCCTGGGCTCCGCCGTCGGCGGCCACCGCCGCGGTCTCGTCGAACGAGAGGGCGAACCCGACGAGGATGGTGAGCACCGTCGGCACGACGAGCAGGGCGGCGACGACGCGCCAGTCGAACGCCAGCAGCAACACCGCGGTGGCCAGCGGCCCGAACGCGATTCCGACGTTGCCGGCCATCCCGTGGTAGGCGTAGGCCCACTCGTCGGCCTCGACGCCCTTGCTTATGAGGGTCAACCCCGCGGGGTGGTAGATGCTCGCGGCGATCCCCCACACGCCGAGCGCCAGGGCGATGGCGTAGACGTTCGGCGCGAACCCGAGGGCGACGAACGAGACGGCCATCCCGGCCAGGCAGGCGACGATGAGCGGGCGTGAGCCGAACCGGTCGACGAGGATCCCGGCGGGGAGCGCGCCGACGCCGAACAGGAAGTAGCCGACCGTGACCACCACCCCGAGCGTGGCCGCCGTCACCGAGAACTCGAGCAGCCAGATCGTCATCAGGATCGGGATCGACAGCTCGTAGGTGTGCACCATCATGTGCGCGAGCGAGACGAACGTGACGATCGAG
>SLIW01000115.1 GCA_007135435.1 Natronomonas sp. | reverse complement strand
TGACGGCGGACCCGGACGCGCTCCGCCCACACATACGGACGTTCGAGTACCCCGAGCGGCTGGAGATCCTCGACATCGGCGATCGGACGACCGTCTGATGGCGATGGGCGAACGGACGACCGTCTGAAAGCGATGGGCGAACGGACGACCATCTGAAGGGATGGGTGAACGGACGACCGTCTGAAAGCGATGGGTGAACGGACGACCACCCGATCACCATCGACGGCCGGCCGGACCGATACTGGCGACCGACGATCGCCGGACGTGACGGTCGCCAGATGAGACACGACCCGTCGTCTGAACTGACAGGTTCTCGCGTTTCGAGCGCCGTACCCGGTGACTAGGTTTATCTGTCACAGCCCGCATTAGCGCGTATGAGCAACGCCGAATCCGAGGAACTCGTGACCACGTCACGAGAGGGGGTGGCGGTGGAGAAGTCGTTCGAGCCGGACGACTTCCCGGTGCCCGCGATCGCCTTCGTCATCAGGTCCGAACGCGACGAGCCGGTCTCGATCCGGCTCGTCGACACCGTGCCCGACCGGGTCTCGCCCGAGGACATCGGGTTCCACCCGAAGTACGGCGCCGAACACTGGGGAGTGGAGGGCGACACCATCGTCTTCGGGCGGGAGTTCGAGCCCAACGAGCAGTACACGACGGTCTACGGTCTCCGGGGGAGCGACGCGGACGACGCCGCCGACTTCATGAGCGAGCCCGAGCTGGAGACGGTCGATCCGCCGCTGTCGTCGGACGACTCCGGGCAGGTCGTCAGGGACGTCATCGAGGGTGCGACCGCCGACGAGGACGGCGCAGCCGATGGGGACGCCGCCGCCGGGGATGCTGGCGGTGGGGACGAGGACGCCGTGGGCGACGACGCCGGATCGGGCCCCGCGAGCCCGGCCATCGACCTCGAGGACGCCGTCGAGGCGGTCGAGAACGAGGTCGCCGACGAGGTCGACGCCCAGGCCGCCGACGCCGACGCAGCGGCCGGCGATCCAGGTGGCGGAGCCTCCGATGGGACCGCTGGCGCGACAGACGGCACCGGGGGAGGATCGGGCACGACCGGCGACGACGACCTCGATCTGGCGATCGATCTGCAGGGGCCCGACTCGGCGAGCGCGGGAGGATCCGGGCCGACGGCCGGGGGGTCATCCCCCTCGAGCGATGCGGGCGTGGCGACGTCAACCGCCGACGCGGGCGCCGGGAGCCCGGCCGACGCCGTCGCTGCGCTGGACGTCGCCGACCTGGTGGGGGAGCTGGCGGCGGCCATCGATGAGGGCGCCGTGGACGACGAAGACGTCGACTCGCTCCGGGATGCCCTCGACGTGGGTCGCCCGGGCGACAGCGTCGACGCCCGGATCCGTCGGCTCCAGTCCCAGGTGGCGGACCTGGAGGCCTACACCAGCGCCCTCGAGGAGTTCCTCGACGAGGAGGGCGACGGACAGCGGGTGATCAAAGAGCTCGAGACCGAGTTCGCGGAGACGAAGGACCTCCTCGAGGAGGTCGAGTCGCAGGCCGATGAGGCCGTCGAGACGTCGCGATCGGTCGACGATCGCCTGGAGGAGACACTGGCCGACCACGACGATCGGCTGGAGGAGACCCTCGCAGAGTACGACGAGCAGATGGACGAACGCCTCGAGGCGTTCGACGATCAGTTCGACGCGACCGTCGATTCGCTGGAGCGACGCGCCGAGGAGATCGACGACCGGGTCGAGTCGACGATGGACACCGTCGACAAGCGCCTCGACTCGCTGCAGGGCGACGTGGAGGCGCTGGTCGAGTCGGAGGTGGACGAGCTGTGGACGGCCATCGACGAGGCCGCTGCCGGGGTGGCGGACGTGGACGACGACGTGGCCGCGATCCGCGAGGACCTCGAGTCGGTCGAGGAGGACGTCCGGGAGACGGTCGACGAACGCCTGGCCAGCCTCGAGGACGACCTGGCGTCGATCGAGTCGGACCTCACCGAGACGGTGGACGAGCGGCTCGCGACCCTGGAGGACGACCTGGACGCCGTCGAGGAGGACCTCCGCGGCACCGTCGACGACCGGATGGCGGACCTGGAGGCGGAGCTCGACGAGCTCGCGGAGATGCGCGACCGCCTCGCCAACGCCCTCGGTGGCTTCACCGCGGGTGGACCGGCCGCCACCCCGGACGCCTCACAGTCCACGGGTGACGGCCAGTCGGGCGACGGCGAGTAATCCGCGGGCCAGGATCAGTCGACCGAGGACGACTATTCGACGGACGGACGGTGAGCCACCGGATACACACGTTTTTGTCCGCGGAGCATACCCAGTTCGCCGGCCGGAACCGTTAGGGCCGGCCGACCGTAACGCCATCCGTGGAGGAGACCGTCGCGTGGCTCCGGGACCGACCGTACTACGAGGGACAGGTCCGCGCACACGAGGTCCTCACGGGGGGAGGCGCCACCTACGAGGAGGTGGAGCTGGCCCCTCGGCTCGAGCGCGCCCTCGCCGATCGCGGCATCAACCGGTTCTACCGGCACCAGGCGCGTGCCATCGAGGCGGTCCGTGCGGGTGACGACGTGGTCCTCTCGACGGCGACGGCCAGCGGGAAGAGCCTCGCGTACACCGTCCCCGCCTTCGAGCGGGCGATGGACCGCCGGGCGACGACGCTGTACCTCGCCCCGCAGGTCGCGCTGATCAACGACCAGACAGACGCGCTCTCCTCGCTGGCAGACGGCCTCGGCTTCGCCAGCGGCGTCACCGTCGCCCAGTACACCGGCCGGCAATCGAGCCGGGAGAAGGCCGAGATCCGCGAGCGCCAGCCGACCGTCCTGCTGTGCACCCCGGACATGCTGCACTACGGGCTGTTGCCGCACGCCCGGCGGCTGTGGTCGTGGTTCTTCGAGCGACTGGAGACGGTCGTCGTCGACGAGGTCCACGAGTACCGCGGCGTCTTCGGGAGCCACGTCTCGCTCGTCTTCCGCCGGCTCGCGCGACTCTGCGAGGAGTTCGGGGCCGATCCGACGTTCGTCTGCTGTTCGGCCACGATCGGCAACCCGGTCGCGCACGCCGCGACGGTCACCGGTCGCGACCCGGGCCGGATCAGGCTCGTCGATTCGGACGACAGCGAGTCGGGTCCGACCCACTGGCTGTTCTGGAACCCGCCGGAGTACGGCGACGGCGGCTGGGGGAGCGGCCGCCGGCGGTCGAGCCACACCGAGACCGAACGGCTGTTCTGTGACCTCCTCTCGCGTGGCCACCAGACGCTGGTGTTCACGACGGCCCGACAGACCGCCGAGCGCTACGCGACCGAGAGCGCGAAGACCCTGCGCGGACGCGGGGAGCACGCGCTCGCCGACGGTGTCGAGGCGTACCAGGCCGCTCTCACCGACGACCGCCGCCGGGAGATCGAGCGAGGACTCCAGACCGGCGACGTCCGCGGCGTGTGGAGCACGAACGCGCTCGAACTGGGCGTCGACATCGGCGGACTGGACGCGGTCATCCTGGACGGCTACCCGGGAACGCGCATGGCGGCCCACCAGCAGGCCGGCCGCGCAGGCAGGGGAAGCGAGCCCTCGCTGGTGGTACTCGTCGCACGCGAGGATCAGCTGGACCAGTACCTCATGAACGCCCCCGACGCGTTCTTCGACGGAGATCCCGAGAAGGCCGTGACCAACCCGGAGAACGAACGGCTCATGCCCGCCCACGTCCTGTCGGCGGCGGACGAGTCGTGGCTCCGTCCCGACGACGACCGGTACTTCGGCGAGCGGTTCCCGGGGGTCGTCGCCGACCTCACCGCCGACGGCCAGCTCTCGCGGCGGGACACCCGCGACGGCGTCCGCTGGCTGTGTGATCGTTCGAGCCCCCAGCACGGGACGAGCCTCCGGACCATCGACGACAGGCGCGTCTCGCTCCGGGGACCGAACGGAGAGACGCTGGCCGAGCTCTCGTTCTCGGATGCGCTCCGCGACGCCCACCCCGGGGCGATCTACCACCACCAGGGTCGGACCTACGAGGTGTCGGAGCTCGACCTGCGGGCGGACGTCGCCCAGCTCCGGACGACCTGGGCGGACTACTTCACGCGCGTGCTCCACGACAAGCAGATCACCGTCGAGGAGGACCTCGACGCGGAACCCCTGGAGACCCGCGAGGACGTCTCCGTTCACTTCGCAGAGATCGAGCTCCGGACGCAGATCACGGGGTTCCAGCGGTTCGACGCGTCCACCGGCGAGTCGCTGGGAACGGAGGAGCTCGACCCCCCGGAGACCAGCCTGAACACGCGGGCGTTGTACTTCGCGTTGCCCACGGACGTCGAGGCGGCACTGGAGGCCGGCGGCGACCTCCCGGGCGCGATCCACGCCGCCGAGCACGCGATGATCGCGATGTTCCCGACGACGGTGCTCTGCGATCGGCGGGACGTCGGCGGACTGTCGACGCCGCTCCATCCGCACACCGACGCCGCGACCATCTTCGTCTACGACGGCTATCCCGGCGGGGTCGCCCTCGCCCGGACCGCCTACGGCGACGTCGAGGGGTTGATGCGGACGACCCGCGAGATGGTCGCGGCCTGTCCCTGCGAGGGCGGCTGCCCGGGGTGCGTCCAGTCGCCCCAGTGCGGGAACGCCAACGACCCGCTCGACGAGGAGCTCGCTGTCGAGCTCTTCGACGGGCTGCTGGATCCGTAGTCACGGACCGAACTGTGGTGGTTCGGCATACGTTGATCGTACGGTGATCCCCGAGGTGATTCGGATTCGAATCCGTGGTCGTCCTCGATAGACGGGTCTTGATTGACTCGAACCCCACTGCCGGAATTAATTGTCGGAATTCATTTATTTGACGGCGATATCTCCGTGACGGTCGGTGAGACGAGCAGCGGTTTTCTCGCAGTTACTCCTCTCGATCAGTCGCCCGATCGGCCCGTCGGGCGAACGAGTCGTGAAATCATCACCCGATCCAGATCGCGATTACCGTGTCCCAAACGCCTCGAAAACGGTGAAACGGGGGTGAGATATAGACGGAATCGGAATGCCGATTCTATATAGCGATATATGGTTTATGAGTCGCACGACCGACACGGTATTGTTGCTTTGATAAGGGCGGAAATAAGTATACTTTTCCTGTCATAGAATCAGACCAGCCGAACGGGAAGATCACGAGGACCCGATCACGGGTCCGAGAAACCGTCCGAACGGTTCGCTGGAAGGCCTGCGAACAGCGTTCGACCTACGACAGTCGGTAGATGTTCGCCTCGTAGACCTCGCGGACCCGGTCGCCCCAGTTGTGGGTGTAGGTGTCGATGACGTCGCTCGCGACGTCGCCACGGAGGTACTTCACGATCCCCCGGTCGCCCGTCCGATCCCGGAGGTGGGTCGTGAAGAAGTGCCTGAAGTAGTGCGGCGTGACGTTCTCCGCCGCCCCACCGCCCTCCCGGTACCAGCCGCGCTCGCGGGCGCGATCCGTGACGATCGCGTGAACCATCGCCGGGGTCACGCGGTCGCCCCAGGCGCTCGTCGAGCAGAACAGCGGTTCTGCCGGGGACGCGGTGTCCGGCCGGACG
>SLIW01000152.1 GCA_007135435.1 Natronomonas sp. | reverse complement strand
TCCGGCCGGCGGACGTGGCTCCGGCCGGCGGACGTTGTCCCAGCCGGCGGACGTTGTCCCAGCCGGCGGACGCGGCCCCGGCCGGCGGACGTGGCCCCGGCCGGCGGTCGCGGCCGGTGATCGCGGCGCTGCGGACCCGCGTCCGGACGCGGGCCGGAGCTCGGAACCCGAAGCCGACGGGGCGAAGGCCGTGTGGAGCCGCGGCCCGCTACTCGCCGCTGCCCTGCATCAGCATCTGGATCTCCTGGTCCTCGACGAGATCTTCCGGGTCGCCGTCGGCGACGATCTCGCCACGCTCGATGACGTACATCCGGTCGACGATCTCGGGCACGTGGCTCGCGTTCGACTCGGCGATGAGCACGGCGATGTCGCGCTCGATGATCTCGTGGATGTAGCGCTTGAGGTTCTCGACGACGACGGGGGCGAGCCCCTCCAGCGGCTCGTCGAGCAGCAGGAGGTCCGGTTGTAGCGCCATCGCGCGGCCGATCGCGGTCATCTTCCCCTGGCCGCCGCTGAGGTTCTCGACGTTCGCGTGGCGCCGGTCGCGGAGCTCCTCGAACAGCTCGAAGATGTCCTCGACCACAGCGTCCTCGTCGTCGATCCCCCGTGCCTCGCCCGACGTCCAGATCGGGAGCCGGAAGTTCTCGTCGACGGTCATCCCGGTGAACAGGTCGCGGTTCTCCGGCTGGTAGCCGATGCCGCGCCTGGGGATGAGTTCCGGGCGGAGCTCGGTGAGCTCCTCGTCCTTGAAGCGGATCGACCCGGAGTCGATCGTGTTCAGGCCCATGATCGACCGGAACGTGGTCGTCTTGCCGGCACCGTTCCGACCGACCAGCGCCACCGCCTCGCCCGCCTCGACGTGGAGATCGATGTCGTGGGTGATGTCGAACCCCGCGATGGAGGCGTTGACCTTCGAGAGCTCGAGGAGGCTCATTCGTCCTCCACCCCCAGGAGCACCCGCCGCAGGTCCGGGTCCGTCTCGAGCAACGAGGGGTCGCCCTCGGCGTAGACGGCGCCCTGGTGGAGCGCGATCAGTCGGTCGGCGTACTGGCTGACGATGTCCATGTCGTGTTCGATGGTGACGGTGGTGACGTCCTGGTTGTCGCTCACCTCGACGACGGTCTCGATGACCCGCTCCTTCTCGCGGGTGCCGACCCCGGAGGTCGGCTCGTCGAGCAGCAGGTACGACGGGTCGAGGCCGAACGACATCGCGACGTCGAGGAGCTTCCGGTCGCCGTGGGGGAGCTCCTCGGCGGGGGTCTCGGCGTCGTCCTCCAGGGCGAACTCCACGAGGAGCTCGTCGACCTCCCGTTCGACCCCCTCGTGGCGGTCGTGGTGGGAGAAGACGCTCCCCTGGAGGTCCTGGTTCGCGAGGACGGCGATCCGGACGTTCTCGCGGACGGACATCTCCTCGAAGACCTGGACGATCTGGAAGCTCCGGACGAGCCCCCGGTCGACCCGCTCGCGGGGTTCCAGTCCCGTGATGTCCTGCTCGCGGGTCCCCCCGGCACCGTCGGGTTCGTGGACGATCACCGATCCCTCGTCGGGGTCGAGGTGCCCGGTCAGCAGGTTGATGAGGGTGGTCTTGCCGGCTCCGTTGGGACCGACGATGAACACCATCTCGCCCTCCTCCTTGCCGAACTGCAGCGAGACGTCGTTCGTCGCCACCAGACTGCCGAACGATTTCCGTAGGTTTCGTGCTTCGAGCATGGTTATCGCGCCCCGAACAGCAGGTGTTTCGTCGCCACGACGGCGTTCCGTAGACCGCCCCGGACGCGTGCGCCGAGCTCCCGAACCCACACGCCGAGGACCGACGGGTCCTCGCGGACCTGGACGGCGCCGGCACGGATGTCGTCGCTGGAGCCCATGATCCCCCTCGGGAAGAAGATGACCACGGCGACGAGCAGGATGCCGGCCAGGGCGTTGTGGAACTCGGTCTGGAACCGGGCGAGGTCGAGGATGTAGACGACGATGACCCCGCCGATGATGGGCCCCAGCAGCGTGCTGAACCCGCCGACGAGGGTCATCAGCAGGATCTCGCCGGAGACGAGCACGTGGAGCGTCGGCTGCGGGCGCACGTGCAGCTCGAGGAGCGCGAAGAGCCCGCCCCCGATGGCGCCGTACGCCCCCGAGAGGATGAACACCGTCCAGATGTACCGCTGGACGGGGACGCCGAGGAACTCCGCCCGCAGGTCGTTCTGCCCGATGGCGTCGAGGGTCTTCCCGAACGGCGAGTTCGCCAGCCGCCAGGTGAACAGCAACAGCGCCAGCAGGATCACGATCGTGAGGTAGTACAGCAGGATGCGGTAGGCCGCGGTCGAAAGTTCGGCTCCCAGAAGGGAGTCCACCGCGAGGGTCGGGCGGGCGCCCTCGATGCGGACCGACAGTCCGTCGTCGAAGTTGAAGAACTGGCTCCCGAGGACGATCGCGAACCCGAGTTGACCGAACGCCAGCGTCAGGAGCGCGAAGTAGATCTCGCGGTGGCCGGCCACGAGGAACCCGACGAAGACGGCGATCGTCGTGCCGAACAGGAGCGCCCCGATGAGCAGCACGAGGCTCGAGGTGACGCCGCCGTAGTTCGCGAGCACGGCGACCGCGTAGGCGCCGGCGCCGAAGAACAACGCGTGGCCGAACGAGACGAGCTGGGTGTGCCGGAGGAGGAGGTTGAGTCCCAGCGCGGCCATCCCCAGCATCAGGCCCTTCGAGACGGTCCGGAACGAGAACCCGAGGATCGCCGCGAGGTCGGGCATCGCGAACAGCAGCACGATCCCGACGATCAGCAGGCCGGTCTGGCGGCGGTCGAGCTCCAGGCCGCTCAGGAGCCTGAGCCGGAGGCCCTCGTCGCGCTCGACGACCAGCGGCAGGCTCGAGAGGACGCTCGCCAGGCTCATTCGATCTCACCCCACGTGCCGAAGAGGCCCTCGGGCTTGACCAGGAGCACGATGATCATGATCAGGAACGGCGCGGCGAGCTCGGCCGGCGGGTAGACGGCGGTCATCCATCGGCTCACGACGCCGACCAGGATCGCAGCGACGAACGCCCCCTGGAGGCTGCCCAGCCCGCCGATGACGATGATGACGAACGACAGCACCAACGGGTTCAGTCCCATCTCGAGGTCCGTCGCGGCGGGGCCGCCGATGAACATCGCGCCGGCGAAGCCCGCGAAGAACGCGCCCATCCCGAAGACGAGCGTGAACACGCGGTTCGTACTGACGCCGATGGCGGTGGACATCTCCCGGTTGATGGCGGTCGCGCGGACGATCCGTCCCGTCTTGGTCCGGTCGAAGAACCACACCAGGACGGCGAACACGATCAGGCCGATGAACATCACGAAGACCTGGTAGGACGGGTAGCTGAACCCGACCAGTTCGGTCGTCGGGATGGCGTTGACGCCCCGGTAGACGGCGCCGACGTTCCGGGGAAGCGTCCCCCAGAACAGCTTGATCGTGTCGATGAGGACGAACAGCAGCCCGAAGGTCAACAGCAGCTGGTAGACCTCGTGGCGGTCGTAGACCTGTCTGACGAAGACTGACTCGATGATGACGCCCAGCGGCAGGACGATCGCGGCCGCGAGGATGGCCCCGAGGACCACGACGGCGACGAACAGCAGCTGGGTGGCGGGATCCGTCGGCGGTGGGATCAACCCGACCAGGAAGCCCATCACGGTCACGGTCGTGTAGGCCCCGAAGGCGTACAGCTCGCCGTGGGTCAGGTTCAGGATGCCCAGGACGCCGAAGATGATGGTCAGCCCGGCGGCGATCATGAACAGGATGAACCCGAAGTAGAGGCCGTTGAGCGTGTGGACGAGGAACCCGCGCGGCGACATCTGTGCCGGGAGGCCCGCCGAGCCGGGTGCGGGGAGACCCGCCCAGCCGGCCAGGAGCGTCGAGGCGTCCCCGGCCAGCGCTGTCGCGGTGGCTGCGAACGCCGAGGCGAGGACGGTCGTGCTGAACATTATCCCTGTCTGCGGTTCACCACGAGTTGATCCACTCGACGCTCTCGGTGCCCGGCGGCGGGGAGACGTCCGGGGGCGAGTAGACGTTCATGTCGTCGAGCACCGCGATGTCGCGCTCCTCGTCCCAGGCCATCTCGCCGAAGTGGGCCGGCGACATCCCCTGGTTGTCGTGTGCACGGATCACGTGGTAGCCGGCGGGCGTGAAGAAGCCGTGGTTCTTGAGGAACTGCGCGAGCTCGTCCTGTTCCGGCCATCGACCCAGGATGTCGACCGCCTTCTCGGCCGCCGTCGCCCACGCCGTGACCGCGCCGTAGGCGCTCATGAAGCCGAACGAGGGGTGGAAGTCGAACTCGTCGACGACCTGGTTCACGAGCTCCTCGCCGGGCGACCATCTCGCCTGGGGCGGGTGGTCCCAGTAGTAGTTCCGGCTCCCGCTATAGATGGTCCCCTGTTCGACGGTCTCGCGCTCCAGGTCGCTGAACACCGCATAGAGGATCGTCCCCGTCATGGCCTGGATGTTGTCGAACATGTTGTTCGCCTCCGCCTGACTGAGCAACAGGAGGGTGTCGCCGCCCCAGGCGCTGGAGAAGACCACGTCCGGTTCGCGGTCGTTGACCTCGGCGATGTGGGTCGACATGTCCTCGGCACCCAGGTCCGGCCAGCCGCGGTAGACGACGTCGTCCTCGGTGAGGCCGGCGAGCTGGAACATCGCCTCCTCGAAGAGCTCCTGTTCGTCCCGGCCGAACGCGTAGTTCTGGTTGATCCCCGCGATGGTGTCGATGTTGTCGGCGCCCATCCGCTCGACCGTCTCGCGCGCCGCCGCGACGCACTCGAGGGTGTCGTAGTTCTGGAACCGGAACGAGTAGAACGGGTCCGGGTTGTCGACCTCGTAGAGGCTCGAGACCGTCCCGTCGCTGGCGACGTTGATGACGCCCTCGTCCTCGATGACCGGGACCATCGCCTCGTGACCCCCGCTCGAGACCGGGCCGAAGGTGACGTCGTAGCCCTGCTCGACGAACTGCGTGTAGTTCTCGACGTGCTGGTCGCCCTCGTGGACCACGTCGAGCTCGATCTCCCGGCCGGCGATCCCGCCGGCGTCGTTGATCCGCTGGACGGCGGTCTGGCCGCCCCGCTGGCCCTGCACGCCGAGGACCGCCGCCGGTCCCTCGAGGAACGTCTGGAGCCCTGCCTGGATCGGTTCGTCCGGAACGTCGCCCCCGTCGGGGCCGTCGTCGACGTCGTCTTCTCCGAGCAGTGCCTGGCAGCCGGCGAGTGCGACGGCGAGCGCCGTCCCACCCAGTGCCTTCACCATGTCGCGTCGGTCGATGTTGGTATCTCCTGGCATAGTCCTACCCTACGGCAACCAAGGGAGGCCTCCTAATTATAATAGCGGGTGTACATATCAACCGACGGCGTCCGGTGACCCGCCGAGGGCCGCCCGTGTCGATTCGAGGTGGGTCGATGAGCGGAGACCGGTTGGATGGCGTTCGGAAGTCGAGGCCGGTCGGCAGTCGAGCACGTTTTGGAGACGAGACCGTTCGGCATTCCAGGGCGTTTTGGAGGCGAGGC
>SLIW01000392.1 GCA_007135435.1 Natronomonas sp. | reverse complement strand
GCAGGCCTGGACGTCAGTGATCGTCGAGCGACGGGGAGACGCCGAATCGGCGATGTTCCGGGACGTGATGGAGGACGGCCCGTTCGACCGCTGGGAGCACACCCACCGCTTCCTCGCGGAGGGCGAGGGCACCCGCGTCGTCGACCACGTCGAGTACCAGCTCCCCGGTGGCGGGGTCGGTCGCGTCCTGTCGCCGCTCGGGTGGCTCGGGCTCGAACCCATGTTCAGGGAGCGTCACCGGCGGACCCGGAAGCTGCTCGGTGGCTGAGGGACGACCCGAGGTCCGGGACCGAGGCGACACGTCCTGGCCCCCCGACCTCGACCACGATACGGTGCCGGTGTAGCCCCTCCCCACCAGTTTTGTCGGCGGCGGTCGTACGTCGGGACCGACCATGGATCACACCGTCGCGAGCACCGACGAGGTCGACAGCGTCGTCCCCGACGAGTGGGGCGGGATGTGGTTCTTCCGCGAGCCGCTCGACTGCGAGAACCTCGGGATGACGCTGTTCGAACTCGAACCGGACGGCAAGGGGAAGGCCCACGACCACGCCGCGGACGGCCAGGAGGAGGTCTACCTCGTCGTCGACGGCGAGCTCACCGTCGAGCTCGGCGGTGGCGAGGACGACCCGCCCGCCGACGCGGTGACCCTCGGCCGGGGGGAGGCGATCCGCGTCGCGCCGGACACGTGGCGACAGCTCCACAACCGTGGCGACTAACGGGTGCGGGTCGCGATCGCCGGCGCCCCGTAGGTGGGGAGCCCGGCCGACGCGAAGAGGGCGACGTCGAGCTCACCGGCACGCGGCGAGCCGAGGCTTCGATGGCCGTGGTTTCATGAGCGGAGGCTTCAAGAGCCGAGGCTTCAAGGTGACCCCGGGCGTCGCCGGGGGCATGTACATCGGAGACGCCACCTGGCCGGAGGTCGGCGAGTACCTCGCCGAGGGCACCCCGGCCCTGGTACCGCTGGGCTCGACCGAACAGCACGGGCCACACCTCCCGCTGTCGACGGACCACGTCATCGCCGAGGGGCTCGCCCGGGCGGCCGCCGACCGGGCGGAGCCGCCGTGCATCTGCACGCCGACGGTGACGATCGGCGTCAGCCCGCACCACCGGCAGTTCCACGGGACGATGTCGGTCGACGCCGACGCCTTCCGCGACTACGTCGAGTCGCTGTCGCGCAGCCTCGCCGACCAGGGGATCGACCGCATCGTCTACGTGAACGCCCACGGGGGCAACGTCGAGCCGCTCCGGGAGGTGGGTCGTCGCCTGCACGACGACGGGACGGCCTACGCGATCGAGTGGATGTGGAACGAGTCGATCCCGGAACTTGTCGACGAGCTCTTCGCCCAGAACGGACCCCACGCCGGCCCGAAGGAGACGGCGATGGTGTGGCACCTGGCCGACCTGATCAGGACGGACGAGCTCGCCGCCGCCCGCGACGGCGGCTGTCCCGACCTCACCGAGGTCCGGACGGAGCGCCACGGCGCCCGCCTCTTCTACGACGCCATCGAGAACTCCGACAACGGGGCGTTCGGCGACCCGACGGACGCCACCGCCGAGAAGGGCGAACGGCTCTTCGAGGCGGCCTGTGGACAGCTGGTCGAGCTCTGCGAGTGGCTGGCCGACCAGCCCTGGGAGGCGCTCGCGCCACGATCCCACGTCCGCGACCGTGACGACATCTGCGGGTGAATCTTTCCTTCGTGACACACCCGAGGGTGAATCGTGCCCCCTGTGACGGTGGTTCGTCCACACGGAGGTGACGCCCGCAGGAGGCACCACCCACGCAGGAAGCATCACCCGTCGGTAAACGGAACCCGGTACCGAGAACCGGCCCCTGCTATCGGGACCGGAGACCGGGCCGGGAACCCACGATGACGAGACGACGGGTGCTGCGGAGCGGGTCGACGAACCTCAAGAGCAAAGTACCGTTCGGGTGAACACCCTCGTATGTCCGACCACGACGCGGACGACGGGGTCGTCGATCCTGCGGAGGCGGATCCACCGGAGGGCGAGGCGACCGCGACGGGCGAGCGGACGACGGCGCCGCAGAGCGACTACACGGATCGCGACGTCGGCCTCGGGGCCCTGATCGCCCTGGCCGGGCTGCTCGTGACCTTCGGCCTCCCGCTGTTGCTCTTCTGAAACGGCGACCGATCACCGGCATACCGCCGATTCGGCGACCGATCACCGACATACCGCCGATTCGGCGTCCGTTTCCGGCCGAGAGAGGCGGTTGTAGGGGCACGAGCATCGCCGTCCAGAGACGTCTGAAGCGACGATCACAGGACGGCCATCGTGACCCACATCATGACCGCGGCGACCACGGGGATGGTGAGGTTGTCGTCGACGACGTGGCCCCCGACCACGGGTTTTATCCCGTCGGCGAGCGCCGCGCCGACGGCACCCGCGACCGCGGCAGCCGGTGGGACGAACGGGACGGCGAGTACGAGGCTGACCACGAACATGGTGGCGAAGACGTGCGGTCTGGCGACGGTCCTGAACTCCCCGCCGGAGACCATCCCGCTCACGGGGTCCGCGAGACAGAGCATGAACAGCGCCGGGACCGCGATCTGCGGGTCGAACACCAGGACGACGACGGTCGCGCTCAGGACGTAGAGGGCGTACCCGGCGACGGTGTCCTGTTCGTACTCCCGGGTGAGCTGGTCGTAGATCGCGTGCTGGAGGTCGCCGTGGAGCCGCGCCGCCTCGAGGCCGGCGACGACGACGAGGCCGACGACGGTGAGGACCTGGACCACACGCCAGGTGACCACGCCGACCTCGAGGACGTGGACGTCCAGGAGGTAGGCCCCGGGGACGACCGCGCCCGACGCGTGGACCAGGCGGCGGCGGATCTCGAGACCCATACCGGCGGCTCGAGTCCGGGGGTCTTATCTCCCCGCCATTTCGCGGCGCTCCGGGAGACGTCGACGACCCACGGGACAGGCCGATGAGAGGCACAGACCACCGAACGCAGGAGTGATTGCGACAGTACCTATTTGTAACCAGGGACGCCTATCCCCTGGAAGATGGCGGACGCCGCACCGGACGTGCAGCTCGAGATCGCCGAGGACGCGGCCTGGGTCGCGGCGGCGCTCGTCCTGGTGGCTGCACTCGGGGGCGCGGTGATGCTGGCGGAGTGGCCGCTGTGGGGGGTCGGCCCGGAGGAACCCGAGGAGCCGGACCTGGTCGAGCTCACCGAGGGTGGGACGCAGCTGTGGCCCTACACTTCGGCGGCGCAGTCCTACGAGTCCCGGACCCTGGGCATCAACATGGTCTTCTTCGGCGATCCGGAGATGGTCAAGCGGGCACTGACCCTGCGGACCGAACTCGAGTGGGAGGAGGAGATGATCCACGAGGGCGACGCCGAGGAGGAGACCATCTCCATCGAGCGCGTCCAGTTCGATCCCGAGGCCGACGACGTCAGGGAGGTGCTGTGGTGGGACGACGCGGAGGGGTCGATCCGGTACACCTACCTCGAGGTGGACGGCGAGGGCCGCTGGGTCGACGAGTCCTACCAGCTCCACGCCGGGACCTACCTCGGCAACCGGATGCACATCCGCGCCTACGAGGACCCGCAGGGCGAGTGGACGGCCGTCCAGATCCACGACGAGCACTGGGACTGGTTCCGGCTGCGCCACACCGTCACCGGGATCTCGGACTCCCAGCGCGAGCTCGAACGGGACTTCATGGGCCAGCGGTACGTCGACGAGGTGGTGCGGAAGCCCTTCGAGAACGAGACCGCCGACGGGGACGGCTGGGCGACCGGCGTCTACCTCGCCGGCCTCGGCATCCCGCTGTTCTTCGCGGTCGTGAACCGGACCCGGCGCGCGACCGACGAGGTCCTCGCGTTCGTGGACCGCCGTCGACACGAGATCGGACTCGGCGTCGCCCTCTTCGTGCTCTACACCGCCGTCAGGTGGCTCGGCGTCGTCGCGGAGGGACTGCTCCCGGGCGTCTCGCCGAAGGTCATCGCCGCACCGCTGTACCTCGCGCTCGTCCTGGGGACGCCGGCGATCGCCTACGGCCTCGGCCGGCACTCGGAGGCGGTGTGGGCGTTCGCGTTCGCGGCCCTCGGCTTCGGCGCGGCGTTCACCGTCGACTTCGTGGCGATGGAGGTCTCGGTCGTCCCGCTCCGGTTCGTCCTGCACCGCGGGAGCGTCCTCCTGACGGTCGGGCTGATCGCCCTGGGCGCCGCCCGGACGACGGAGGACGACCCCGTGCCGACCCCGCTGCTGGTGGGGCTCGGCGGGTGGGTGATGGCGCTTTTCCTGCCGCTGTTCGGTTACCTCTGAGACGGACCGTTGTAATTCATCACCGGCGCGTCGAGACGGAACGGTCGATCGGGCCGTGAATCGTTCACACGTCGACGGCCCGGCCGAAAATCGTTACGACGGTCAGTACGGGTCCGGACGGGGGAACTTTATACGTCTTCGAGCGCCTACAACCATCTAGCAATGCCCCCGGGGGCGGCCCCTCGTCGTCGTGCGTTTCTGGCAGGAGCGGCCGGTGTGGCCGTCGCGAGCGCCGGCTGCGTCGCCAACCTGCGGAACCTCGTCGGGCGACGGCGGACCGAGCAGCTCTCGCTCACGGTGGCGACGATGCCCGAGGCGGACGACCCCTACGCGGTCCGGATCGCCAATCGGCTCGCAGAGAACATGCAGGCCGCGGGCATCGACGCCATCGTCGATCCCATGACGCCGGACGTGCTGTACCGCGAGATCCTGATCAACCACGACTTCGACCTCTACGTCGCGCGGTACCCGAGTGCCGGCGACCCCGACGAGCTGTACTCGCTGCTCCACTCCGCCTACGGCGAGGAAGGAGGCTGGCAGAACCCGTTCGGCTACAGCGACCTCGAACTCGACGAGCAACTGGAGGACCAGCGATCCGCCGACCACATCGAACGCCAGGAGCTGTTCCACCAGATCCTCGAGCGGGTCGTCCGCGAACAGCCGTTCACCACCATCGCGTTCCCCGACCGCATCGCCGGGGTCAGGACCGAACGGTTCGACCGCTGGCCGATCGGCGGCCTCGACGACCCCGCCGATTACCTCACCCTCGAACGCGTGGACGAGGAGGCGGAGACGATCGAGCTCCTGTTACGCGACGCCCGCATCACCCGGAACCGGAACCCGATCGCCGCGGAGCATCGCGACCCCAGCGACGTCGCCGGGCTGCTCTACGAGCCGCTGGCCCGCGACCTCGGCCAGGAGGAACCGACGCCGTGGCTCGCCCGCGAGGTCGAGTGGGACCAGGTCGACGGCGACCTCGCGGCCACCGTGCGGCTCAGAGACACGCCGTGGCACGACGGCGAACCGCTCTCGGCGTCCGACGTCGCGTTCACCTACGAGTTCCTCGTCGACACCTCCCTCGGCGAGTTCGAGTCGCCGGTACCCACCACGTGGCGTCGCGGGCGGCTGTCGATCGTGGAGTGGGTCGACGCCCGGAGCCACGACTCGGTGCGGTTCCGGTTCTCGGTTCCCAGACACGACGTGGCCTGGCGGGCGCTTTCGGTCCCGATCCTCCCGCAGCACGTCTGGGAGGAGCGGAGCGAGG
>SLIW01000285.1 GCA_007135435.1 Natronomonas sp. | reverse complement strand
GTTGCGGACCCGCTGGAGTTCCACGGCGAACCGCCCCGAGACGTTCCGCGCGACCAGGCTCAGCCCGTCGGCCAGCTGGACGCCCATCTGGTTCGAGCTGGCCAGGATGTCGAGGGCGTCGGGGAGCCGGGTCGCCACCTGTCGCTTGTGGCGCCGGCCGTAATCGTGGGCGACCGAGGTGGGCACGGTGACGAGGAGGAACGGGACGAGCGCGAAGAGCACCGTCGTCCGGAAGGGGAGGACGGTGAACTGCTCGGCCGTCGGTGCGCCCATTGTCACCCAGAGGAACCCGAGGTAGGCGACGACGATGGGGACCGACAGGAGGCAGGTGTACTCGGGCGTCCGCTCGAACAGCCTGAACGGGTTCGAGACGAGCGAGTCCAGCCACTGGCGGATCCGTGTTCGGCGGACGATGTCGTACTCCGCACCGGGCGCCTCCAGGAGGTCCTTCAGCGAGGCGGGTTCCCTGTCACGCGTGACGGCGTGCCTGGGGGGCTTGTACGGCTCGGAGATGGTGGACACGAGCACGATGAACCCGAGCATCCCGAACGGGATGACGAGGTAGACGATCGCGAACAGCATGGAGAAGCCCGCCGACCCCAGGAACGTCATCATGATGAGGGTCACGAACAGGAACAGCGGCGCCGCGACGAACCCGACGATGAAGACCTCGCTGAGCACCGCCAGCGTGGTGAGGAACTGCTTCTGCTCCTCCTGGCTCCGCTGCATGTACTTCTCGCTCTCGTCGTGGAGGAACGCCGTGACGTCCCCGCCGCTGTCGAGGACGCTCAAGAGGTCGTCGAGGAACATCTCCAGGTTGTCGCTCGCCGTGAGGTTCCGCGTGTTCCGGATCGCCGTGAAGAGGTCGTTTCCGAAGACCTCGACGTCGCGGACGATCGTGTCGAACTCGTTGGCCACCTCGCCGTAGGTGTCCTCCGCCTCGGCCATCCGCCGCAGCGTGGTCAGGAAGTCCATCCCGCCGAACGACAGCGCGTACATGTAGACGATGGCGTGCGGGAGCATCACGTCGATGTTCCGGCTGCGGCTGTCCACCAGGAGGAAGGGATAGTAGTAGCGGGTCAGCCACGTGACCGTGACGCCGGTCACCATCCCGGAGAGGGTGATCGTCGCGCCGAAGAAGAACACCCGGTTGGCCGCGACGAACACGACGAGGTCCCACAGGAGCGTCCCCTCGGAGACGGCGAACGGGGCCTGGAGTCCCTCGAGGGCGCCGACCCGGGCGAGGCCGGCGGTCACAGCGATGCCGGCGACGGCGAACGCAAAGCCCACGACGAGGGCGTAGACGACTGTCCGCGTGAGGTAGATGTCGTAGGTGGTCCCGAACCGGGCCTGGTTGAGGCGTCGCTGGAGTCCCACGTGCGCCCCCGGTCGCGACTTGAAGTAGGTCCGTACCGGTCCGAACTTCTCCACCAGCACGGCCCGGCGTGCGCCGGACATCCCGCCCGCCGGGAGGTACTGCTTGCTCTCGTACTCGGGGACCGGGATCCGGTCCTCCGTCTCGCCCTCAGTCATCGTTCCAGGCGAAGCCCGTGTCCACGCGGCCCTCGGGGACGACCATCGTCTCGAGGTCGTCGGACTCGATGCGGTCCATCACCCGTTCCTCGTCCTCGATGAAGGCGTGGATGACCTCCGCGACGTCCTCCCACCAGGTGATGTCGTTATCGAGGAGATACTCCAGAACGCGCTGACGGCGATCGATCGCCTGCTTCAGCTGGGCCGCCGACCAGCCGCGGTCGGCGGCGATGTCCTCCATGACCGTCGAGTCGAACTGCTCGTTGTAGCTGTCCGACCGCGGATCCCACTCGAACACCTCGTTGACGAGGATGTCGTCGGAGTCGCCGCCGCCGACCAGCTCCGTGATGCTCTCGTTGCGCCGGACGCGCTCGTCGCCCAGGAGCACCTGCTTCTGGATGGAGATGATGTCCAGCTCCTTGATCATCTGGGTGGGGACGCTGAGCGGCTCGTTCTCCAGGCGGTTGATGACGCCCATCACCGACTCGGAGTGGACGGTCGTGTATGCGGTGTGGCCGGTCGCCATCGCCTGGAAGAACGTGAGCGCGACGCGGGACTCGGTGCGGATCTCGCCGACGATGATGTACTCGGGGCGCTGGCGCAGTGCCGTCTGCAGCTGCTGGTACATCGTCACGTCGCCGGAGTCGTCGGCCGTGGTCGACTCCCGGGTCAACGACTGGATCCAGTTCTGGTGGGGCAGCGACACCTCCTGGGTGTCCTCGATCGAGACGATCTTGCTCTTCTTCGGGATGAAGAAGGAGATGGCGTTGAGTGAGGTCGTCTTCCCCGCACCGGTCCCGCCCGCGAACAGCAGCGAGCGGTTGTTCTCGATGGCGAGCCAGAGGTAGGCCATCTGCTCGACGCTGAAGGTCCCCCAGTTGATGAGGTCGATCGGCGTGTCGGGGACGGCGGAGAACTGCCGGATCGTGAAGTTCGGTCCGCGCGAGGCCACGTCGCCCCCGAAGGTGAGCTGCACGCGCGACCCGTCGGGGAGCGTCGCGTCGACGAGCGGGTTCGACACCGAGAGGTGCTTCCCGGCGCGCTGGGCGAGCCGGGTCACGAACGACCGGAGGTCGCGGCCGCCGAAGCTGATGTTGGTGTCGAGGTCACGGAACTCGCGGTGGTAGACGAACACCGGCAGGCCGACGCCGTCACAGGAGATGTCCTCGACCGCGTCGTCCGCCAGCAACGGGTCGATCCGCTCGTAGCCGACGAAGTCCCGCCGTAGGTAGTAGACGAGCTTGTGGATGGACACCGGCGACAGCGCGGCGGTGTGCCGGTCGATGAGGTCGACGATCCGCCGGTCGAAGTTCGCCGCCCGATCGGACTCGTCCTCCAGCGGCTCGTACATGAGGCTGTTGCGGAGGATGCGGGTCAGCTCGTCGTAGACGTACCGTTCGAACTCGCCGAGCTCCGGTTCCGTCACCCGGTAGTGGAGCTCGCTCGCGTCCGGGTCCCTGAGCACCGAGACGTAGGCGAACGGTTCGTTCACCCAGTATCGGGAGATCTCGTCGAGGTCACGGAGGTACCGGAAGTCGAACCACTCGGCTCGGAGTTCGGCCTCGTCGGGTGCGTCGGCGAGGAGACCGTCTGCCGACTCGAAGTGGTCGACGACGTCCTCGAGAACCGCGACCCGCGTCTCGTGGTTGCGGAGCGGATCGTCGATCGAGAGTCGTTTCACCCCCGTCTCCGGGACGTCACCTCCGTCTTCCCGCCCAGTCGCGATCATCACGAAATCGCGGAATATCTCGTAGGCATCGTTCAACCGTCCAGCTTCTGTTTGTCCGGCGATGCCGGACGACTCGTCGGAAGGTTCCCCACCCGTGGGTCCCCCCTTCTTCAAACCCCACATTGAACTGTGGTCGGCGGCGGACCTGATTAAAGGTTTCCAGCTCTATCCTGTTCTGAGAAAGCCCGCACGATCTTCGTCATGTAAATTACTAGTAATACCGAGAGGTACGTTTCGATTCGCAGGGCTATGCTCCAGTATCGGGAGGTCTCGACAGATATTCACAAGACCGTGGTCCGTTAAGAAGATCTTAGCAGTATTATCAGATCGAGAGAGCTGGTGAAAGGTTTATGCCACGCTGCGACCGACGGACAGACATCATGGGGTGGGAAGACGACCGCGGGGTCTCGGAGGTGCTCGGCGCGATATTACTGTTCGGAATCATCGTCATGGCGATCGGTGGGTACCAAGCGTTCGTGGTGCCACAGCAAACCGCCGAGATAGAGTTCAACCACAACGATCGTGTAAGCGAGGATATGAAGGAGTTCCGAAACGCCCTCCTTTCTGCGGCAGCTGATAACGAACCCCGGTCGTCGAGTATCGAGCTCGCACCAAAATACCCGACCCGAACTATCGGGCTCAATCCCGGGGCGAGTGGTGGGACGTTGTCGACGGAAGCAGCTGGTCCGATAGAGATCGATGCAGATTTCTCGAGCGGACAAGTTTGTGACGAGGGGCTCGGACCTGATACTGATGTCAGCACTCGGAGCATCACGTACACCCCGAATTACCACGCGTACAGGAGTGGACAATCGATTACTGTCGATTCCTCCATCGTCTACAGACAGTCAGGTGACGAATCGCTGGTGGATACCTCCCAGATCCTCATCCGCGGTTCGAGAATCCAGCTCATGCCGATCCAGGGCGACTTTTCGGAAACCGGGGAACATGCGACCAGTGTGACGATGATCCCCAGCGGTAGCGGTGGTAAGGTTGTCGGCGACGATGCATCGGATAACTTCAATGTCAGCATCCCGACGACGCTATCCGCCGAGGCGTGGGAGGAAGAACTCGAATCGTCATCCGACTACTTCGTGACTGTCCACAGTGTACCCGGTGAAGAGAGGGTGAAGATCGAACTGATGGGGACCGGGACCTCCGGG
Organism: Natronomonas sp.; assembly: GCA_007135435.1. Taxonomy (GTDB): domain Archaea; phylum Halobacteriota; class Halobacteria; order Halobacteriales; family Haloarculaceae; genus Natronomonas. Next base: position 1,135 of record SLIW01000285.1, on the reverse strand, counting down.
GGACCATCGAGTTACACATTCCGGTGTACTGCTATCGGACTGGATACCGACCCAGGTCTCAACCCGCCAGGTATCCCATTCACTGACGACCTGAACGAAACGACGGAGGACGGGCTCAATCCACATGGCGCCTTCGTTCTCGAGAGGGCGACCCTCACGGGCGACAATGCGACCGAGGTTACCTTCCGCCACCGGGGGAGCGAGGAAGGCGTGGGGACGACCTCCGACCTGACGATAACAGAGGCCAGGTTCGCGTATTACGGACCACTGGGTCAGGGCGCTGGTGGGGGCCAAGGGCAACCGTTCCAAAAGCCTGAAACAGCTGCTTACCGCAACGTGTCTGACTTCGAGATCGGTGGATCTGCGCGGAGCGTCGACGGGCACACCTGGGAGAGTGGAGAGACGAAATCGATTACCATCTCGTTCGACGAAGACGCCCAGGCCGGGGACTTCTATATCCTTCGTCTGAAGTTAGAGGGAGAGGGGGTCGATCCTATCCTGGCCGACTACTTCGTCGGTGTAGATAGCGAATAGCAACGTCCGTTCCGTGATTCGAACCACGTCGGTGGGATTCAATAGTATCGTCGCGGACCGTTGACGACTCCAGGACACGGTTGAGGACGTCCGGTCACCACCCCGAGTGGGCCGAAGCAAGCCCTCGGGGAGGTCAGAAAACAGAATGTCACCAACACCGCGGTGGACATCTCACTCGCTGGAGGAGCGCTTGCAGCCAATCACCGTGGAAATGTGCTCGTTCGGCGGCAAGCGGTAATCGGATCGGGAAGGGCATCCACCGGTACCTCCTGGTCGACGTCGTCGAGGTGGTCGAAGAGGGCATGGAGCAGGGCGTGTTCCGCGAGGTCGACGCCGAGCGGATGGGCCAGCTCATCACGGACGTGATCCACGCCGCACGGGGACGACGGATCTCCCTCGGCCACGACGACGCGCCGGAAGAGGCGCGCCGCGCAATCGACGAGTTCATCCTCGACTCGCTGGGTGTCGAAACCGAGGACGGATAGCGGATCATCACACAGTAGTCGCCCTGTTTCACCTGCCAGTCCCGATCCGGGCCATCCCCAGATGGAACGATCGGTCAGCGAACGCCGACAACCGACCTCACTCGACAGCGTCGTTC
>SLIW01000275.1 GCA_007135435.1 Natronomonas sp. | reverse complement strand
GTCGATGACGGTCGTCTCCTCGTCGGCCTCCGGGTATCCGAGGCGGAGCTTGAGCATGAACCGGTCGAGCTCGGCGACCGGCAGCTCGTAGGTCTGCTCGCGCTCGACGGAGTTCTGCGTCGCGACGACGACGAACGGGTCCGGCATCGGGTGGGACTCGCCGTCGACGGTCGCCTGCTCCTCCTCCATCGCCTCGAGGAGCGCCGCCTGGGTCTTCGGCGGCGCCCGGTTGATCTCGTCGGCGAGGACGACGTTGGCGAACACCGGCCCGGCGCGGAACTCGAACTCGCCCGTCGACTTGTCGAAGACGTTGGCGCCGGTGATGTCCGCCGGGAGCAGGTCCGGGGTGAACTGCACCCTCCGGAACGAGCAGTCGAAGGAGTCCGCGACCGCCCGCGCGAGGACGGTCTTGCCGACGCCGGGGACGTCCTCGAGGAGGACGTGGCCGCCGCCGAGCAGCGCCGTCACCAGGTGCTCGATGGGTTCCTCCTTGCCGACGATGACCCGCTGGATGTTCTCGACGACGGCCTCGGCGATCTCGCCGGCCTCCTCCACCGCGGCCTGCAGCTCTGCCTCCCCGTCGCGGTCGAGGCGCCCCTCGCCACCGGCGTCCGCCCCCGTCTCTGCGTCCGCGTCTGCGCTCGCTTCCGCCTCCGCCTCAGCCTCAGCATCCGCTTCGACTCCTCGGGGCGTCGACGGCTTCGTCGTGTCCGTCATCGATGGATCGACCGAAGCGGTGTAGAATCGCGGCATCCGTCCGCTGGCGGTCCTCCGACGGTGGTTCTCATTGGTCGACACACGAACTCGAAGGACGTAAGCACTACGGGGGTCTGGCGGATCGCGCACACAGGATAGGACAAGTATCATGGTGGCTCCGCCATCCCCGGGATTGACCTCTCGCGGAGCGGGACGCAGTCCTCCTTTCCGGTCCGGCGGGTAACATCCGGACGAGAGGCACCGAGTCGATACACACGGTCCAGTCACATGCTTTTAGATTCACCTCGTTCACGCCTCACTGCGTCTGTCGTTCGCAATGAGCGTCTCGCCCTGACTCCGACCCTCGCTCGCTCACTGCGGCGCTCCCCGCCGTAGCACCATGCCGCCAACGGCTCTCTTCGGTCGCCGTTCACCATCACGTGGCGCTCCCTGCGGTCGCTCACGGCTCACTCGTCTCACGGCTCGTTTCGCTCGCCGTTCGACTGTTCGAGACACTCACTTCGTTCGCGTCTCGCTACCGTTCGCCGTTCACGTCTTGAGGTTCTCGCTCCCTTCGGTCGCTCCGAACAGCGCCAATCGCTCCGAACCTCGAAACGTCGCGCCACGCAGTTCAAGGCTCCCTTCGGTCGCGCCACGCTATTCCACGCGACTCGGCGAGCGACGCGTCAGCGCGCTCGCCGAGTCGCGTTTTTTGGTCGAGATTTTTCGAGGAGAGGTTCGCGGGGCGCGACTTGTGGGTCGCGCCCGCGAACCCGACGAAGAAAAAGGTCGGGCGTAAAGCGTAAACGCCGTCCGCACCTCGTATCGACCGACATGGACGTGCGCGTGACGGGCCGTGGGCCGGCCGAGCCCTTTCTGTCCGCCCGGGACCTCCTCGCCACCGAGTACGACCTCGAGCTCCCGGTGGTCGTGCGGGTCCGCGAGGACCCCGACGAGCGGACCCTCGCCGGCCACTACGACGACCGCCACGAGCTGGTGGTCTCGCGGCGGGCGGCGACCTCGGCGATGGCCCGCGAGCTCGCCCTCCACGAGTTCGCCCACATGGCGCGCTACGAGGAGGGCCACCCCTCCCACCTCCAGTCGACCGAGGAGGCGCTGTTCCTCGCGCTGGCGGGCCGGAGCGTCGAGCGCCGGAAGCTGGCCCACTGCTACCAGATCGCCAACCACATGAAGGACATCTACGCCGACGACATCACCCTCGACATCGGTCCGACCGGGAAGCTGGTCGCCTTCATGGAGTCGTCGCTGGCGAGCGCCCTGGCCGACTCGCCGCCGGCCTCGCCCGGCGGCTGGCGGCGGTGGACGGACGCGGCGGACCCGGAGATCACGGCCGTGAACGCCGCATTCGCCCTCGCCCTCCTCGAGCGCCACGGGGCGATCGGCGCCGACCACCGGCTCTACGACCTGGCCGACGCCGCGGCGACGGACGCCCCGGAGGTGGGGCTGTCGGCGTTCAAGGAGCGCTTCCGGTCGCTCGCGGCCGACCCCGACGAGTCCGAGTACCGGAAGGTCCTGGTGGACGCGACGCGGGCGTACGTCGGGACCGACGAGGCGGCGGCCGACTAGTCAGGTGAGCGGCGGCCGACTGGTCCGGCGAGGCGGCGGCTGACTGATGCGGCGAGGCGGCGGCCGTTCGATCGAGGAGGAGGCGTTCCCTCCGCCGGGTCAGGACCAGATGGTCTCGATTCCAGCGTCGTGGATGGTCCCGTCCGTCGTGATGATCGCGTCCGTCCCCCTGGCACGGTGGCTGGCGACGACCAGGCCATCGTGGATGTTGAACTCGTTCACGAGCGATGCGTACTCGACGAGTACGTCCCCGTCGACGGGGGACAGCGAGACCGGGCCGTCCTCGATCAGTGCCCGTCTGGCGTCTTCCGGTGTGCCATCCAGCGTAACTCCACGGACATCTTTGTCCCGCGAGACAGAATAGAGGACTTCTGCGAGAGCCGTCCCCGGGGCGTGGATCACCGATTCCCCTGCTTCGGCTTCCGTGAACGCCCGGTCCGCCGGTACCGGAAGGGCATCGACGAGATAGACGAGGAGCGCGACGGCGTCGGCGGTGTAGGTGGCCAAGCTAGCGCTCCTCGTAGTTCCGCTCCCGGCGATTTCGGATGCGGTCGTCGAGTTCTTCTGCGACCGCCTCCCGCTTCTCGTCAGAGACGTCATCGGGGACGAGCATCCCGCGGCCGCCGGTTCGGGTGCGCTTCTTCACGACGATCCCGTCGTCGGTGTCCATCCAGAGGACCTCGTCACCCGGCTCGAGATCGTACTTCTCACGGAGCTCCTTCGGGATCGTGGCCTGTCCCTTCTCCGTGATGCGAGTCGACGTGCTCATGTTAGGGTAATACCATCTGTAATACTTCAACGTTGTGTCGGGGGCGTACGAACGCATCTCGGATCGCCAGGGGCAGAGAGACCGCCAGCGGGTAGTGAGTCGCCTACCCGTTCTGCACGATCCGCACGAGCCGGTCGTCGCCCTCGACGGGGAAGTCCTCGCTACGGCCGTCGCGGTTCGAGGTGATCGCGTAGAGCGTCCCGTCGGGTGCCTGTGCGACGTGGCGGATGCGGCCGAGCTCGCCGACGAGCAGTTCGTGGACGACGGCGTCCCAGTCGGGGTGCAGCCAGTCGGCGTCGTAGCGCTCGCCGCCGATGTCGGGGGCCTCCCCGCCCGGGAAGATGGAGACGGCATAGAGCCGCTCGGAGATGAGCCCGCCGACGAGCAGCCGGTTGCGCAGCGCGGGGACCTCCCCGCCGGTGTAGAAGACGCCTCCTGAAGGTGCCCAGGTCTCGCCGGGGCCGGTGTTCACGAGCGGGGGCGTTACGCCGTCGTCGTGGTCGCCGTAGCGCCCGTAGGAGTCGTCGTCGGGCCCGCCGCGGACGTCCGGCCAGCCGTGGTCCTCGCCCGCCGCGGCGACCTGGAGCTCGTCGCGGGCCTGGGGACCGTGCTCGGTGAGGAGCGTCGTCCCGTCGGGCAGCCAGGCGATCCCCTGGGCGTTCCGGTGGCCGATGCTGTGGATCCGCGGGTCGTCCCACGCCGGATCCTCCCACTCGGGGGCGTCCTCCGGCGCCGTCCCGTCGGGCTCCAGTCGCAGGAGCTTCCCGGCGAGGCTCGAGAGGTCGGCGGCGAGGGCCTCCTCGTTGGCGTCGCCGGTCGTCACCCACAGGTAGTTCCGCGGGCCGAACGCGATCCGCGAGCCGTTGTGGACGATCCGGTGGCCGGGGATCTCGTCGATCACGACCGTCTCGGCGTTGCCGTCGGCCAGGTCGTACAGCACCAGCCGGTTCTCGTAGAGGCCGTCGTCGTCATCGTCGTCGGGGTCCGGTGGCCGGGCCTCGTAGGTGTAGAACGCGTAGCAGACCGGCACGTCGGGGTAATTCGGGTGGAGGGTGAGTCCGAGCAGGCCGCCCTCGCTGCCGCCGCCCCACCAGTCGGCCCCCTCGGCGTCCGGCGCGACCGAGCTCGCGTGGTCGATGACGTCCGCCGGTTCGGCGACCGCCTCCAGCTCGCCGGCGTCGTACCGCGTGATCCGGCCGATCCGCTCGGAGACGAACAGCTCGCCGTTCTCGCCGAACGCCAGGTCCCAGGGCACCTCGAAGTTCTCGATCACCGTCTCGACCGCGTACTCGGCGTCGAGCGGCGAGTCGGTCGGGGGCTCCCAGTCGGGGTCGTAGTGCGGCCAGGCCTCGACGTCGTGGTCGACCGAGAGGTCGTACGGCGTGTCGACCGGGTCGGGGTCTGCCGGCGTCGGCTCCTCTTCGGCGCCGGGAAGTCGGTCCAAACACCCGGCGATCCCCAGCGTCCCGGCGGCCCCGACGGCGGCGAGGAACCACCGCCGGCTGCGGCGCGGTCGCATACCGGCCGGTCCGCGTCGGCCCGCTAAAGGGTACTGGTTCGCACCGAGACGACTGCCTCACACTCGTCGTGGGCGAGCCGACAGGACGGAACGCGGGAGAACAGCAAGGAAGGGGAGGTCGAGGCGGCGAACGGGTCCGCGAGGACGTTCAGCGGGCCGCGGCGGCGACGCGCTCCTGTTCTTCCTTCTGGCCGATGGGGTAGGCCTGCCGGTCGTAGTTGGCGGCGCCGATGAGCTGGTTCGCCAGCGCCTCCTCGACGGGCGTCGCCGACTTGAACGAGGCGTTGTAGGTGCCCTGGGCGATGAACTTCAGCGCCTGGTCGACCCGGCGCTGTGGCCCGACGTCGACGGCCTTCGGCACCGAGATGCCGCCGTACTTCAGCCGGACGGTCTCCTCGCGCGGCCCGGCGTTCTCGACCGCCCGGACGAGCACCTGCACCGGGTTCTCCTCGGTGCGAGCGTGGACGATGTCGAACGCCTCCCGGACGATGCGGGTCGTCTGCTGTTTCTTCCCGGTGTTCTCCTCGGTCTGCATCAGGCGGTTGATGAGCCGCTCGACGATGCTGATCTCGGACTTCTCGAACTGCTTGTCGGCGTGGCGACCCATCGTGTGGGCGATGGGCGTCACCGTGATGTACCGGCGCATCGAGGGGTCCGAGTACTCGACGTCGTCGACCTCCCACTCGCCGAAGAGCTTCGCCGTGACGCGCTCCTCGTCGGCCTCGGCGGGCGCGTCCGGATCCGGTGCCTCGGAGCTCATCGGTATCCCTCGGAGCCCATGGTCATCGCACCGGCTTCTCCGCGTTCCCGCGGACGAGCTCGAGCAGGGAGACGCCGTTGACCTTCTCGACCTTGTAGTTCACGCCCGAGAGGTCGCCCATCGCGCGACCCTTCGCGCCGCCGATGCCGGCGATGGTGACCTCGTCGTGCTCGTCGATGAACGAGATGGCGCCGTCGCCGGGACAGAAGGCCGTCACCTGCTTGCCGTT
>SLIW01000113.1 GCA_007135435.1 Natronomonas sp. | reverse complement strand
GCGAAGCTGTCGCACTGGACCCGGTCCCGGCGCGAAGCTGCCGCACTGAACCCGGTCCCGGCGCGAAGCTGCCGCACTGAACCCGGTCCCGGCGCGAAGCTGTCGCACCGAACCCGGTCCCGGTCCCGAGCCGTATTGGGGTTCGCCGGGCCGGTCACCCGGCTCGAAAGAACAGTCCGCGAAAACGCACCGCGACGTCCTCGACCACGCCGTCGTGGTCGTGGTCCGCCGCTCAGATGGACCCGGCCTGCTGTTCGATGACGTCCGAGGCGTTGCTCAGCTCGGCCGCCGAGACGATCAGCAGGTCGTCGAGGGTGACGATTCCCGCGAGCGCCCCGTCCTCGTCGACGACCGGGAGCCGCCGGATACCCTCGTCGCTCATCTTCGAGAGCGCCTCGAAGTGCGTGTCCTCGTTCTGGATCGTGACGAGTTCGTCCTCCCCGGTCATCACGTCCCCGCCGGTCAGGTCGTCGAGGGAGTCGGCCTCCCGCATCGCCATGGCGATCATCCGGTCTGTAACGATGCCGACCGGTTCGTCGCCGTCGGCGATGACGACGCTTCCGACGTTGTTCTCGTCCATCATCCCGAGGATCTCGCGGATCTCCGTCTCTCTCTCCGCCGTCACGACGTCGCTCGTGGCGATCTCTGTGAGGGTCATGCTACGATGGAATCCTTAGGGCGACAGCGGCCTAAAGATACGTTCCAGTTGGTTTGGATTCGCGAATCCGCTCGACGTCGATCGGCGATCACCGACCACACCCGGAGTCAGGTCGGTCGATCGGATTCGCCGGCGACGCCCTCTAGCGCCGCCGAGCGTGTGTTGTAGCCGATCCCGACTGCGTCACAGCCCAGACACTCCCAGCGGTACTCACCGGCGAGACCGCGGACGGAGACCGTCGCGCCACAGTCCGGACACTGCTTGCGTCGCCTCCGCCTCCGTACCACCTCGAGGATGTCGCCGACGGACATTCCACCTGCCATCACACCTCCGCCTGTCGAACGTGCCGGGAAAGCCGTACCGACCGACTCAGCAGTCGATGCCGGACCGACCGACTCAGCAGTAGGCACCTGGCGGTGTCCGACCCACCTGGTACGAACGCTCCGCCCCGACCCGTCAACTGTATCCACGCCACCGCTTTCCGCACTCCGTGCACTTGAAGAACCGCGTCGGAGGCTCGTCGGCGGAGGCGGTCTGCTTGATGGTGTACCACGCCTCGCCGTTTCCGCACGCGTCGCAGGTGACGTCCGAGGCCGTGGGCTTCCCCTCGAAGTCCGCGTCCGGCGAGGACTCGATCACGTCGTCGTCCGTCTGTGCCTCCGTGGAGACGAACTCGGCCGCGCGGTCTGCGTCCTTGGACTGGGTGGCACCGCACGACGAGCACACCATCTCGTCGCCGCTGGCGTGCATCATCGAACTGCACTCATCGCAGAACTGCATGCCTTAGTCGTCGGTCCCCGCGGGCAAAAACCTCCCGTCAGACGCCGCCGTCGGCGTCGGAGGTCATCCCACAGCCCGCGTCCGCGTACGTGGAAGCGTAATTCGGCGTTCGATCCGGGCTAGGCGTCGAGGTCGGACTCCGGGGGGCTCTCGGAATCGGCCTCGACGGTGCCACCAGGGTCGGATTCGGATTCGGACCCGGACCCGGATTCGGATTCGGATTCGGACGTTCCCCCGCTGTCGGGATCGGGCTGGCCATCTCCCTCGGTCTCGGGCCCCGATGCGTCCCAGAGGTCCGCCTCGCCCAGCCGCTGTTCCACCACCGGGCAGTCCCTGACCCTGAAGTTGTCGACGTCGACCACCTCGAGGACCGCGGTTCCCGGGTGCTCGCAGGCGACCGTCGGCGGGGTGGCGAAGTGCTCGCAGCGCTGGCAGTACGTCGTCTTCGGGACGATCGCCTCGAGGCCCCCGGAATCGTCCTCCGGCTCAACCACCTGGGCCTCCAGATCCGTCCGGTCGCCCGCGGAGAACGGGTCTTCAATTGGCTCGTCCCCGCTCCGATCTCCCAGATCGTCGCGTGCCGAGGTCCCGCCCTCGAGCCCCGGTTCCGTGGCGGACGAGGTCGTTCTGCGGTCGTCCGTCCCGTCGCGTTCGTTCATCGATGGTCCTCCGTTGGGGTGGTTTCGGACCGTACGGTCGCGGCGGTCGACGGCAGCCGTTCGATCGGGGTCTCGATGGGTTCTGGAGTCGCCATCGGACTCACCGGATCTTCCGGACGTCGCTGATGTCGAAGCCGGCGTCGCCGATCTCGGTCTCGAACCGGACGATCCGCTCCTCCTCGATGCGCGAGAGGACGCCCCGGAACTGCTTGACGACCATCGTGCGTGCGCGTGCGGAGCCGCCGCTCTCCCACTCGAACAGGAGGGTGCCGTCGGCGGCGTCGACCAGCTGGCCGTGGTGGGTCTCGCTGAGTGTCTCCTGGTTGACGTGGGCGAGGATGAGCCCGCCCCAGTCGTAGGCAGCTCGCGAGAGGCCCTTGAGCAGCACGGGGATGTCGCTCCAGGGGAGACCGTCGCGCCGGGAGCTGACGAGGTCCGCCAGCGAGTCGATCACCACGAGGTTCCCCGGGGCGTGCGCGGTCAGCCGATCGCCCAGCGCCTCCGGGACGCTCTTGCGGTCCTGGGCCTGCCCGAGCTCGGAGATGTTCGTCGTCCGCTCCGCGTACCAGTCCCGCGGCACCGGGCTGAGCCGGAAGAACTCGGGCGAGAGGTCGTGGAAGGTCACGTTGTCGATGGCCGACGTCACCACGTCCTCGTCCATCGCGAGGGTCATCTCCCCCACGACCTGCCGCTCGTCGGAGGTGAACGAGACGTAGTGGACCTCCCCGGGTGGCGACGCGGAGTCGTCGATGCCGCCGTAATAGAGGTCGAAGAGGTCCGGATCTCCCTCCGCGAGCCCGTTCATGACCGCACAGGTGTACATGAACTCGCGGGCGCCGGCGCCAGCCTGCCCCGACAGCAGCACGACGCTCCCAGGGGGTGCCCCACCGCCCACCGTCGTGTCCAGCCTCCGGATCCCGAACGGGATGCGATCCATGGCGGGCCCTTCGACGCCGGCACCTTAAATGGTTCAGCCGGTTTCGGGGCCCGTGGGCGACGGGACGATGGCCCCGGTGCGGCCGCCCTCCGGGCGTCGTCCTGGACTCGACACAGCCACTCTCAGCCGTACTCAGCCGAGCTCAGCCGAGCTCAGCCGAGCCCAGCCAAGCTCAGCCGAACTCAACCGGGTGGGCCCTCCCGGATTCGCTCGAGGTTCGCCTCGTGACCGTCGTCGTCGAGCAGACTCGTGGTGAGCGTCCACGTCATCCCGACCTCACGGCACGTCTCCAGGAAGTCCGGGGGCGCCTCGGGCACGTCGATCGGCACGAAGACGTCGCCGGGGTCGTCGGCCACCCCGTGATAGTAGGCCATCATGTCCGACAGCTCCTCCTCGATCGTCCCCGTTATCTGCTCGCCCTGGACGCCCTCTCCCCCGTAGAACGCCGGGGCGACCGGCATGACGCCGTCCCACCGCGCGGCGCGGTCGAACGGTTTCTCGTTCGGCCACCAGCAGCCCATCACCGTCGGGATCCGCGGCTCCTGGACCGGCGTGACGGGGAGCTGCAATGCGTCGATGGCGTAGTGGTCGCCGTCGTAGGTGACCTCCTCGCCCGTCCACAGCTCGACGATGACCTCGAGCGCCTCGTCGTAGCGGGCGCCGAGATCTCTCGGGTCGTAGCCGATCCCGGTCGACTCGTAGTTCCACGGCGCCCCGAGTCCGCAGCCGAAGATCACCCGACCCCCGGAGAGCTCGTCCAGGGCGGCGAGGTCCGCGGCCAGCTGCCAGGGCTGGCGGCGCGGCACCGGCGTGACCCACGTCCCCAGACGCACCCGGTCGGTCTGGGCGGCGATCGAGGCGTGGGTGACCCATGGATCGACGTACGACTGGCCCGCCCCACCCAGGGCATCGGCCATGAAGACCCCGTCCCAGCCCGCCTCCTCGGCGGCGATCGCGTACTCGAGCGCGTTCGACGGGGTGGCCAGCTCGCCGAGAGCCGACGGCGTGTTCTGCAGGTACAACCCGTGGTTCAGTCGGTCGGATTCGCGTGAAGCGGTCATGATCGGATCGAGCGGCCCGTCGTCCCCCGCGACGGGTTCCCGGGCGAGATGCCGACGGGGAGGGGTTATAACTTATCTAACGATTCCGTCACGACGGCGGTGAGGAAAACGACTGGACACACGAATATCGGTGGTGAGGGACGGAACGGTGACGACTGCAGACTGACGTCGTCCCGGGGATCCGACGAGCTGCCGGAAGCGCCCCTCCCCCACCGTCACGACTCACACCCGGGTGATCCGGGCGCCATCGTTCCGCGGCGCCACGACCCGGACCTCCCCGTCGACGCCTGCCTCGGCCAGGGCGTCCGTGGCGGCGTCCCGGGCGTCGTCCATCCGGTCGACGTCGGTGACGCCGTACACCGCCGGCCCCCACGAGGACTGGCCGACCCCAAGGACGGCGGGGTGGTCGACGAGCTCGTCGATGAGCCGTCCCGCGGGCGGGCGGTAGACCCCGCCCTGCTCGTCGGCGTACCAGGCGCCGTTGAGCCGGCCGAAGGCGGCGACGGCGTCGCCGAAGGCGGCGATCCGTCCCTCGGCGACGGCGGGCAGGAGCCGCCGGACGAGCAGCGTCGCGAGCTCGCCGGCGACCGCGGGCTCCGCGCGTTCGACGACGGCTCGCATGCTCTCCGCCTCGGCTTCGCCGCTGCGGCCTCGCTCCGCTGCGGGCAACGCGACGACGAACCGCCAGTCGCTCGGAAGGGCGTGTCGGGCGACGACCGCGGGCACCTCCCACTCGCCCGGCGCCGGCGGGTCCGCCGTGAACCGCTCGGTCGGATGGCCGGCGTCGACGACGAAGCCGCCCGCCTCGAAGGCCGCGACGCCGACGCCGCTTCGGCCGCCCCGGTTCAGTGCAGGGGCCCGCTCGCGGACCCGGAGCTCGCAGTCGTGGGCAGCCGCGACCGCCGCCAGCGCCGCCAGCGCGAGCTGCGTCCCGCTCCCGAGGCCGACGTGCCGCGGCAGCGTCTCCTCGACGGCGATCCGGGCGCCGTCGACCCCCAGCAGGTCGGCGGCGCGGGTCGCGTACTCGGCGACGAGCGGGTCGTCGCACTCGACCGCCGGGGCCGGCTCGGCCTCGAGGACCACCCGCGGCTCGTCCACTGCGAAGCCGACGCCGCCGTAGAGCCGCTCGTGGGCGAGCGACAGGTTCTGGAAGCCGACGTGGAGCCGCGAGCCGGCCTCGACCCTGACGCGCATCGTCCGGGCTTGGGCGGTGGACGGGTTGTGCGTTTCGACGCCGGCATATCCGGGAGGGGCCATCGGCGCCGCCGGGGTCGGGATGGCACGGGCGGGTTCTGCGAGGGTTGCTCGAGTGCTGGTCGTTAAGTCGGTCGGGGGCGAGGGGCTACCCATGAGTCACCAGGAGCCGTCCGGGAAGGAGCGGGACGCGGAGACGACCAGGGACGGGGACGATGGCGACGCGCGGGAACCGGGGACCTACGAGAAGCGGGAGGACCTACCCAGCCGCGACGTGACGGAGGG
>SLIW01000253.1 GCA_007135435.1 Natronomonas sp. | reverse complement strand
GATGAAGCAGCTGCAGAACCAGGGGGGGGGCGGCGGCGGGATGGTCGGCATGGGACCGTTCGGGGACTAAGGCGTCCGGGACCGTTCGACGGCTGTACCGGTCGAGGCCGGCCATCAGGTCGTGCTTAGTTACGCGAGACATTGGAGAAGAGGTCTCGAGTGCCCTTCGAAAGCCCCGGCCGGCTGAACTCCCGCGGACCCCCTGCGCTCCTCGGCCTTCGGCCTGCGGTGCTTGAGGGTCCGGGGTTCGTTCAGCCGGCCGCCCCTTTCATTCCCACCCAGAAGGACTGTCCGGACGGTCTGGGCGGGAATGAAAAGGGTGGAGCGCTCGACGAAGGCGAACGAAGTGAGCGTCTCGGTAAGTCGAGCGGCGTCGCCGCGAGGCGAGCGCTCCGGGGCTTTCAGCGGATGTACTAGCCGTTCTGCGCCGTCGACTCCTTAAGCTAAACACGACCCGCCGTCAACCCCCGAGTCCCGACACACGGTGTGTCCGAACAACACGCATATAGCATTTCGTCCCCCAGTGTGGGTCAGTGAATCGGGTCCAGGCGCTCCTGACGCTCTGTGTCCTCCTCGCGGCCGTCGGGCTGGCGGGAGCGGCGGTCGTCGCGCCGGCGCTCGGGGACGTCCCGGACGCCCGGCTCGTCGTCGCCGACGTCGAGGTCACCCCGGAGGCGCCGGTGCCGGACGAGACGACGACCGTCGAGTTCGCCGTCGAGAACTCCGTCGGCAGCGATACCGGGGTGACGGTCGAGCGGGTCGCCCTCCAGGAGCGCGACGACGAGACGGTCCACGCCGAGGCCGAGGGGGTCGGCGCCCTCTCCGTCGGCGACGGCGTCTCGCTGGAGCTGTCGACCGCCTTCGAGGAGGCGGGCGTCCGCGACCTCGAGGTGGTCGTGGAGGCGACCGGCGAGGACGGCGAAGCGGTGGTCGTCCGGCGGCCGGTGACCGTCGTGGTCGGCGGCGTCGACGCCGCCGGCGTCACCGACGACGTGCAGGTGGACGCCCGGGCGGTCCACCCCGCAGAGCTCGACGAGGACGAGGCGGTCGACGTCGACCTGGGTGCGGGTGTCGGCGCCCTGCTGGGTGACGACGACGAGGACGAGGAGCTCCGGACGCCACTCGTCCGCGTCGAGGTGGCGAACTTCGGGACCGCGACCGCCCGCGACGTGGTGGTCGAGCCCGCCGCTGGTGGCGACGCCCTCCCGCGGCTCGCGGTCGGCGACGTCGACCCCGGCGAGGCCGAGAGCGTCTTCGTCGACGCCGGCGCGTTCGACGAGCCGACGACCCTGGCATTCGAGGTCGGCTACACGCTCGGCACCGAGCGGGCGACGAGCGAGACGACCCTGGAGTACCGCCCGAACCGCGGCGAGGTCGTCCTCACGGACGTGGACATGACGATCGAGGACGACCGGCTGGCGATAACGGGCAACGCCGCCAACCCCGGACTCGGGGAGGTCCACGGTGCGCGGGTCGCCGTCGAGGACGCCGCGGGCGTCGAACCGGCCTACCCGGCCCGCGACTACTTCGTCGGGACCGTCCCGGCGAGCGAGTTCGTCCGCTTCGACCTGACCGCCCAGGTCGACGACGACAACGCGACGACCGTCCCCGTGACCGTGGCGTACCTCGCCGACGGCGAACCCTACGAGGAGACCGTCGAGCTGGAGTACGCCCCGCGCGAGGAGGCCGACGACGAGGGCGGCTCCCGGCTGTCGCTCTCGCTGGTGGCGGTCGGCGTCGGGGCCGCGGTCCTGCTGCTCGTCGGCGGCGTCGGCTGGAGGCGCTGGTACCGTGGCGGCGGTTGAGCTGCGCGGCGTCACCCGGCGCTACGAGGGCGGCGCCGGGCCGGTCGTCGCCCTCGACGACGTCTCGATGGACGTCGAACCCGGTGAGTTCGTCGCCGTCATGGGTCCCAGCGGCAGCGGCAAGTCGACCCTGTTGAACCTCGTCGGGCTGCTCGACGCGCCCGACGAGGGGACGGTCCGCATCGAGGGCCGGGACGTGACCGACCTCGGCGTCGACGAGCGGACCCGCGTGCGGCGAGACACCGTCGGGTTCGTCTTCCAGGACTTCCACCTCATCCCGACGCTGTCGGCGCTGGAGAACGTGGTCGTGCCGACGGTCTTCGGCGGCGACCCGGCGCGGGAGCGGGCCGCGGACCTGCTCGAGCGCGTGGGGCTGGGCGACCGCCTGGAGCACACCCCCGACGAGCTCTCAGGCGGCCAGAAGCAGCGCGTCGCCATCGCCCGCGCGCTCGTCAACCGCCCGCGGGTCGTGCTGGCCGACGAGCCGACCGGCAACCTCGACCGCGACACCGGCGCGCGGGTCCTCGAGGAGCTGACCGCCGTCACCGACGACGGGGTGAGCGTCGTCGCCGTCACCCACGACCCGGTCGTCGCGGGGTTCGCCGACCGGACGGTCCGGCTCCGCGACGGGGTGGTCGTGTGAGGCTCCCGGCGCTGTTCGTCGCCCGCCGGAACCTCTCGCGGAACCGGCTGCGGTCGGCGCTGGCGGCGCTCGGCATCCTGGTCGGCGTCGTCGCCATCGCGTCGCTGGGCATCTTCGGCAACGTGCTGGCGGTCGGCGCCGACGACGCCCTCGGCGACATCGGCACGCAGGTCATCGTCACCCCCAACGCCGACGCCGGCTTCGAGACCATCGACGACCGGACCGTCACCGAGATCGAGCGAGCCGTCGCGGACGTCTCCGAGGCGACGGTCGTCCCGCTACGGACCGACGGCGGGCTCGTCCGGCGGGGCGGGAACGCGGCGGCCGCGACGATCTACGGGATCGAGAACCCGGCGGCGATATACGAGGCCCGGGAGGGCCGGCTCCCCGAGCGCCACCGCCAGGGGGCGGTCGTCGGTGCCGGCCTCGCCGAGACCCTGGAGCTGCGGGCCGGCGACAACGTCGAGGTCGACGGCGAGACCCACCGCGTCGTCGCGGTCCTCGAGCCGGTGGAGACGTTCACGCCCGTCTCGCCCGACGACGCCGTGATGCTCCCCGAGGGGGCGGTCGGCGGCGACGGCTACGAGCAGGTCGTCGTCGAGGCCGACACCGGCCCGGAGGCGACCGCCAGCGCCGCCGCCGTCGAGGCGGCGGTCAACGACCGCGAGGAGCGCGTCGACGTCTTCGAGCTGTCGACCGTGGTCGACGAGATCGACGAGTTCTTCTCGTTACTGTCGGGCTTCCTGGTCGGGCTGGGTGGCATCTCGCTGTTCGTCGCCGGCGTCAGCATCCTGAACGTGATGCTGATGAGTACCGTCGAGCGCCGTCGGGAGATCGGCGTCCTCCGGGCCGTCGGGGTGAGTCGCGCCGACATCCTCCGGACGATCCTCATCGAGGCGGCGCTCCTGGGGCTCCTCGGCGCCGCCGTCGGCGTCGCCGTGACCGTCGCCCTCGTGACGGCGCTGTACCTCGCGACGCCGGTCGAGCTGTGGGTCGTCCTCCACCCGATGAACGGGGTCTACCTGCTCGCCGCGTTCGCCTTCGGCGTGCTCGTCAGTGTCGTCAGCGGCCTCTACCCGGCCTGGAAGGCGGCGACCGAACGCCCCGTCGACGCCCTCCGGGGGTGAATCGAGGGCGTTCGTCGGGGAGCCACCCACCCCGAAGTCCCTCCGGCGGAGGACCACCCACCCTGAAGTACCCCGGCCGGAAGTCCACATCATGGCGGAAGAACCCGACCCGGAGCTCCGGCCGATCCTGG
Source organism: Natronomonas sp. (assembly GCA_007135435.1). GTDB lineage: Archaea > Halobacteriota > Halobacteria > Halobacteriales > Haloarculaceae > Natronomonas. The sequence goes on along the minus strand of SLIW01000253.1, from coordinate 1,882 downwards.
AGGTCGTCTCGCAGACGCCGAACCTGGAGGACGTCGGCGTCCAGGTGGCCCGCGAGCAGTACGAAGCGCTGTCGAGGTTCACTGCCGACTACGCGGACGGCCTTCACGAGCAATCCGACCGAACCGTCCCGGGCGCGGCCGGCGAGCTCGACGCGCGCGTCTACCGGCCCGGCGCGGGCGATCGTCCCGTCCTCGTGTACTTCCACGGCGGCGGCTTCGTCGTCGGGAGCCTCGACACCCACGACAACGTCTGCCAGAAGCTGGCGATCGAGAGCGGGTGGACGGTCGTCTCGGTCGCCTACCGGCTGGCGCCCGAACACCCCTTCCCTGCGGCGCTCGAGGACGCCTATGCGGCGGTGGAGTGGGTCGACGAGAACCCGGACGCCGTCGACGGCGACGGGACCCTCGCGGTCGGCGGGGACAGCGCGGGGGCGAACCTCTCGGCCGGGGTCACGCTCATGGCCCGCGACGCGGACGCTGAGGCCGACCCGACCGCCGAGGGCGGCCCCCGGATCGTCCACCAGCTGCTGTACTACCCGAGCTGCGGGGCGCCGTTCCAGGCCTTCGAGAGCCGGGAGACGTACACGGAGGGGTACTTCCTGGAGCGCGACACCCTGGAGTGGTTCTTCGAGCAGTACGTCCAGTCGCGGACCCACGTCCGCAACGAGTACCTGGCGCCGCTCCTGGTCTCGGATCTCTCCGGCCTGCCGCCCGCGACCGTGATCACGGCCGGGTTCGACCCGCTGTGCGACGAGGGCGACGCCTACGCCGAGGCGCTCCGCGACGACGGGATCGACGTCGAGCACGCCCGGTTCGACGCGATGGTCCACGGGTTCGCCAGCTTCCTCGGGATGGTGTCCGCCGCCGACGAGTCGGTCACGGTGGCCGCCGACCGCCTCCGGGGCGTGTGCGACCCCGCCGTCGACTGACGCGCCACCGACCCACCCGCCCACCGCGGTGAGGCCGTAGCTCCACCAGGTCCCGCCGAGACGCCGGAAACCCTTTGCCGGGGGCTCGCGTCGCCCCGAGCATGTCCCACACTGTGCTGGTGACCGGCGGCACCGGCTTCATCGGCTCCTACACGGCCGCGGCGTTTCTCGAGGCCGGCCACGAGGTTATCGCCTACGACCTCTCGACGGACACGCGCATCCTCGAGCGGTTGGACGTCGCCGACGACGTGACGGTCCGACGGGGTGACGTCACCGACCCGACCGACGTCGCGCGGGCCGTCCGGGAGACCGGTGCCGACGCGGTCGTCCACCTGGCGGCGCTCCTGACGAACGGCGCCCGCGAGAACCCCCGGGCGGCCCTCGAGGTGAACGTCGAGGGGACGAACAACGTCCTCGAGGCGGCCCGGCTGCTCGACGACCAGGTCGACCGGGTCGCGTGGGCCTCCTCTGCCGCAGTCTACGCCCCTCCGGCGAACTACGACCACGGCTGGGTCGACGAGGGCGACCTCGTGTACCCGGACACGCTCTACGGCGCGACGAAGGCGTACAACGAGCACCAGGCGCGCGTCTACCACGAGGACCACGGCGTCTCCCACGTCGGCCTCCGGCCGACGGTCGCTTACGGGCCCTACCGCGAGACCGGCGGGTCGGCCTTCCTGGCGAACATCGTCGAGAAACCGGCGCTGGGCGAGCCCTTCAGCGTCGAGTACGGCGACCAGGTCATCGACTGGCAGCACGTCGCCGACATCGCCCTGGCGTTCCGGCTCGCCGTCGAGGCGGACGAGTCGGCCCTCTCGCAGCGGATCTACAACGTCCGCGGCGAGACCGCCACCATCCGGGAGGCCGTCGAGACCGTCCGCGGGATCGTCCCCGACGCCGACCTCGAGGTGAGCGACGAGGGCGAGCTCCCCTGGACGCAGAAGCTGGACATG
>SLIW01000263.1 GCA_007135435.1 Natronomonas sp. | reverse complement strand
CTAGTAGGGTATTCTCCTTAACCCCCACGAGTCCTCACACTAATCCAGGGTTATCGATGGACGAACCTTCCACACAGACACGGCAGCTCGACGGCTCTAGCCACGCGATCGAGCGGCGACGAACCGTCCTGAACTACCTCCAGGAGACGCCAGCGGAGACCGCTTCCCTCTCGGATCTCAGCCGGTACGTGGTGGACCGGCGACCCGACCTCGACCCGGAGGATCGAGAGGCCGTCCGGCTCCTCCTCCACCACGCGGACCTCCCGAAGCTGGACGCGGCGGAGGCTCTCGACTACGACACGGAGGATCGGACCATCCACATCTTGGGGACACCGGGTGACGACGCGGTGTTCGCGACCCTCGTCTAGGCGCGGGCTGTACCAGGGGCGGACGACGAGATGCGGGGAGCGACGCACTTCATACCGCCTCGAGGAGTCAGGAACCGTCGGTCGCCGAACGGGGCACCGACGACCGACGTACCTGCCGGACAGGCACACCCTTCATGGGCGCACCAGGCGGTGCGCCAGGCGGTGCCTCAGGCGGTACGCCAGGCAGTGCGCGCATTTGCCAGCCTCACGGTTTTCCGGCTCTCGGTGGTCGAGTACCGTATGGTCGAGCTCGGATACACCGCGATCAGCGAGTCGCACGGGCCGGACGCGCTCGTCGAGAACGTCGCGGAGGCGGAGCGGCGTGGCATGGACTACGCGATGGTCTCCGACCACTACCACCCCTGGACGACCCGGCAGGGCGAGAGCCCGTTCGTCTGGGGCGTCCTGGGCGCGATGGCCCGCGAGACCGACGAGATCCCCATCGGGACGAACGTGACGGCGCCCATCATCCGGGTCCACCCCGCCGTCGTCGCGCAGGCGGCCGCGACCGCCGCCGCGCAGCTCGAGGGCCGGTTCGTCTTCGGCGTCGGGACCGGCGAGAACCTCAACGAGCACGTCGTCGGCGAGCGGTGGCCGCCACACGACCTCCGGCTCGAGATGCTCGCGGAGGCGGTCGAGATCGTCCGGCTGCTCTGGGAGGGCGGCTCGAAGACCTACCGCGGCGACCACTACACCGTCGAGAACGCCTGCGTCTTCACGCTCCCCGACGAGCTCCCGCCCATCATGGTCGCGGCGGGCGGCGAGCGGACGGCCGCCGCGGCGGGCCACTACGGCGACGCGCTGGTGTCGACCTCACCCGACCCCGACCTCGTCGAGCGCTTCGAGCAGGCGAGCGAGACCGATCAGGAGGAGCCCCACTTCGGACAGATCCACGTCCGTTTCGAGGAGGACGAGGAGTCGGCCAAGGAGACCGCCTACGAGCAGTGGCCCAACGCCGCTGTCGCCGGCCAGCTCGGACAGGACCTCCCGACGCCGGCACACTTCGAGCAGGCCGCCCGGATGATCGACCCGGACGACGTCGCCGAACGGGTCGTCCTCGGGTCGGACCCGGACGACTACGTCGAGAAGATCGAGTCGTTCGTCGACGCGGGGTACGAGAACGTCCACGTCCACCAGATCGGCGACGACCAGGAGGCGTTCCTCGAGTTCTACACCGAGGAGGTCGCCCCCTCGTTCCGGTGACCGGGTGCCGACGGATCTCGGCTGGATACTGACGGGCCGTGGGCCGACACAGACGGATCGCGGGTCGACACCGACAAATCGTGGGCCGCTACCGACGTACCTCGGGCCGAACCGTGCGGGTTTTTCCCCGGCGGCGCCTACCGCTGGGCGATGGACCTCTTCGACACCGTGACGTTGCTCGGCGCGCTCGTCCTCGCGCTGCCGATCGGCATGCTCGGTGTCGAGTTCCTCGTGGGCGGTCGCGTCCTCGAGGGGGTCGGCTTCCTGGGGGTGGCCGCCGCGCTGCTCCTGGGGCAGCACTACCTCGGCACGCCGAGTATCAAGAAACGGGTGGCCGGAACGGTCCTGAACCGCGTCTCGGGGGACGGGGACGACGACGGCGAGGGCGAGGACGGCGTCGGGGGCGACGAGGAAGCCTATAAGCGTTGAGGCGCAAGACGGGACATGGGCGTCATCCGCTCGCTGCAGCTGCTCGCGACGCTGGTCGTCGCCGGGCCGGTCGCCGTGGCGAGCGTGTTCAACTTCCTCGAGGGCGAGTACGTCTACGGGGTCGTCCTCCTGGCGGCGGCGGTCGGGCTCGTCGTCGTCAGCGAGTACATCTACCTCCGGTTGACCGACCGGACGATCGGCCGGGTCAAACGGCTCACGGACATCCGCGGCGGTAGCGAGTAGCCGGACGACCGGACCACCAGCGGTCGATCTGCACCCTTCGAATGATCCCGGTTCTCTGCGCGGCCAGGTCCGCTGAACAGCGGCTGAACAAGAAGAAGACGACGACGACGGGTCGGGAGAACCCTCAGTCGGCGGTGACCTCGGCGCCGGGCTCCTGGGCCTCCTCGAGGAGCTGCTCGAGCGGCCGGTCGATCGGCTCGTTGTAGAGGAGGACGTCGATGGGTAGCGTCGGGGCGCCGTCGACGAGGTTCTCGAGCAGGACGAGCCGCTCGCGGGCCCGCGACATGCCGACGTAGAAGACGCGGCGCTCGTTGTCGGTCATCGTCGGCACCGGGTCCGAGAGCTTCGTGAACTCGGTCACGCCCGGGACGGCCCGCGGGTCGTCGACCGAGGCGACCATCTGCTCGACGACCTTCTCGGTGAGGTCGGTCGCGACGAAGACGTGGTCCGCCTCGCGACCCTTCGCGGAGTGGATGGTGCCGACCCGGACGCGCGTGGGGTCCATCCCCTGGTAGTCGCCCGTGAAGTACGCCTTCACCGAGCGCTCCTGGAAGTTCGAGACCCGCGAGATCATGTCCGCGGCGTGCGGCGGCGCCGGCGCGAACGGGGCGTGGGCCTCGACGAACGAGGGGTCGACCTCGAGGTCGGTGAGGTCGTCGACGCCCTCGGCGTCCTGGAGCTCGTCGAGGGCGTCGAAGAACTCGTCGCGGGCGCCGGTGCCGAACGCGCCGTCCTTGAGCATCTCGCCGAGGCGCCGCGCCTGCAGGCCGTCGATGGGCTCGTCGGCATCGAGGTGCTCGACGGCGGCCACGTAGCCCTGCAGGCGGTCGGTCCACATCCGCTGGTCGGTCAGCGACGTGAAGGGGATGCCCTCGCCGATGAACTCGTCCATGAACTGGAACATCTGGTAGCGGGCGCGGAACAGGCACATGACGTCGCCGTCGTCCTCCGCGACGGTCGCCCGGACGTTCCGGACCAGGTCGAGCATCGACGGCGAGACGATCCCCTCGACGAGGCCGCCCTGCTTGCGCGGCTTCAGGTCCTTGTCCTGGCGCTTCTCGATGTGGCCGATCTGGGTGTTGACGACGTTGAGGATCCGCGAGGGGAGCCGGTAGGAGTTCGGGAGGACGATGTCCTCGTCGACCTCCTCGTCGAGGAGGAGGTTGGGGTCGGCGCCTTGCCAGGCGTAGACGACCTGGTCGTCGTCGCCGGCGATGAGCACCGTGTCCACGTGAGGCTTCCACTCCTCGTAGACGTTGTACTGGAGGGTGGTGATGTCCTGGAACTCGTCGATCACGAGGTGGTCGACGCTCGGGACGAGCGAGCGTTGCTTGACCCGCTCGAGCATGTCGGCGAAGCCGACGACGCCCTCCTCGCCCTTGTAGGCGCGCCACGCGCGGATGGCCTCCGGGACGTCGACGCGGTCGTCGTCGCTCGGCCACGTCGGCGTGTACTTGTTGCCCGTCTGGGCCCGGTCGTCGATGTCCGGGGGCAGGCGGACCTCCTCGTCGTTCCACTGGAAGGGGACGTCGTACCAGTCGGCGACCTCGCGTTCGGTGCGCTGGAGCCACTGGGAGGTGGCGATGATCTTGTTGCCGAGGGTCGTCGAGGTCGCCGACCGTCGGCGCGCCGCCGAGTTCTCGTCCTCGAACTCGAGGCCGTAGTCCTCGCAGAACGCCTCCTTGTGCTTCTCGCCGACGACGTCGCCCCGCGAGAGGTTCAGGAGCTCGTAGGCCTTCGCGTGCATCGTACAGACGTTGCTCCGCAGGGACTTCGGGCTCCGGTCGAGGCGGTCGGCGAGCCGCTCGCGGACCTCCTGGGCAGCGGCCCGCGTGTAGGAGACCACCAGGATGTCCTCGACCTCCACGCCCTCCTCGAGCATCTCGTCGACCCGGTCGAGCAGGGCGGTCGTCTTCCCACTCCCGGGGCCGCCGAAGAGTCGTGTCACGTGAGTGGAATCAGCCATTACTCGTGTAATGCTACACTACCCTATAAATAGCGTGCTTGAAACCGTCGCCGAGCGGCGGCCGGGCGCCCGCAACTGACCCTCTGGTGCGGCGCCGGAGACGGATGCCGACGGCGGGTGATCGACGACGCAAGGCGCCCCAAGGGATCGCCGCGGACGTCCACCATCCAGCCGTCGCCGCTGACCTCCAACTTCCGCCTATCGCGACAGTCCATCAATGGAGGACGCGGCGCTCAACCGTCTCTCGTCGGTCGTAACGCTGAACGGATCGGGTAGGGCCGGGTCGTATCGGGTCGAATCGGGTAGATGTGGGGAGAATCGGGTGGGAGGAGGAGAACCGAGGGGTCGAACGGACCGGTCAGTTCGGTCGCCAGCCGCAGACCGAGCACGTCGACGCGTCGAGGCCGTGGAGTCCGCCGCAGTCGGGACACTGTTTCTTGTTGTAGTCGCGTTCCCAGGACGGCGGCTCGGTCTCGTGGCCTCGCTCGTTGAGGAACTCGTCGAAGATATCGTCTGCGGTCGCCATACGGGAAATCCTTGGTAACCCACCTCAATAAATCCTGTGGTAGTTACTAACATGGCAAATGGCAGATATCGACAAACTGTTGGTAGTTTCCACATACAGTGAACGTCTATCCGTTCACCAGTCGTTCAGGTGGACGAACGTCCCGCTTTCAGGCGAGCGTGGGGTTTTCGTCCCTGGGCGGCGAGGTGGCGGTATGGACGAGTCCGCGGACCCGCCGCTGGTCCACGTGAGCCGCCCAGGCACGGTCGACGCGAACGCACCGGCGGCGGTCCTAATCCACGGTCGGGGCGCCAACGAGCGGGACCTCCTGCCCATCGGTGCACAGCTCCCGGAGGCGCTGCACGTGCTCGCCGTGCGGGCACCGGAGCCGATGGGTCCGGACGGCTACACCTGGTACGGCCTCGACCTCTCCGGTGGCGGGCTCCACGCCAGCCAGCCCGACCCCGAGGGGTTCCGCCGGAGCCTCGATCTCCTCGACGCGTTCGTCGAGTGGGCCGTGGACGAGTACGACCTCGACGCCGATCGGATCGGGCTGCTCGGGTTCAGCCAGGGAGCGATCATGGCCCTCTCGGCGCTCCTGGAGCGGCCCGACGCCTACCGGTGGGTCGTCGCGCTCAACGGCTACCTCGCGGAGAGCCACGAGGATCGCCGCGAGGCGGCCGACGGCACGCCGGTCTTCGTCGGTTGCGGGTCGATGGACCGGGTCATCCCGCCGGTGCGGGCCGAACGGGCGGCGGAACGCCTGGCGGAGGGCGGCGCCGACGTGCGGTTCGAACAGTACCGGGTGGGCCACGGAACGACGCCCGAGGAGGTCACGGACGTCGTCGGCTGGCTCGAGGCGCATTACTAGCCCCGATAGCGCG
>SLIW01000053.1 GCA_007135435.1 Natronomonas sp. | reverse complement strand
TATCGACCCCCCCACTGTCGTGTATCGACCCCCGCACTGACGTGTATGGACCTCCCCACTGGATTCACCACCTAGCTTCTTTGCCGAAAACGACCAACCGATCGTCATCGGTACACACGATGTCCGTCGACACCGAGTGGGTCTTTCAGACGCCCGACCCCGGGACGGTCCGCCGCCTCGTGACAGAGCTGGGGGTCCCCGAGCCGGTGGCCCGGGCGGTCGCGAACCGGGGGTACACGGACCCGAGGTCGGCCCGGCGGTTCCTGGAGCCCTCGCCGGCGGAGATCAACCGTCCGTCGTCCCTCCCCGACATCGGGGCCGCCGTCGAACGGATCGAGGCTGCGCTGGATCGCGACGAGACGATCGCGGTCTACGCCGACCGGGACGTCGACGGGATTAGCGGCGCCGCCGTCCTCGTCACGCTCCTCCGCGACCTCGAGGCGGCCGTCGAGTACTGCGTGCCGGGGAAGTGGGACGGCTACGGCCTGCACGCCGACCACGTGGACGAGCTGGCTGCCTCGGGGACGGACCTGCTGCTCACCGTGGACTGTGGTACGACCGCCCTGGAGGAGGTCGGGCGAGCGAACGACGCCGGGCTGGACGTCGTCGTCACCGACCACCACCAGCCAGAGGAGCGGCTCCCCGAGGCGGTGGCGTGCGTCAACCCGCGACGCGACGACAGCGCGTACCCACACGACGGCCTCGCCGGCGGGGCGGTCGCCTTCAAGCTGGGCCAGGCGCTCGTCGAGTCCCGGGCTCCGACGCGCATCGAGCGGTACCACCGGTACGCGCTTCCCCTCGCCGCGCTGGCGACCGTCGGCGACTACGTGCCGCTCGACCTCGAGAACCGCGCGATCGTCCGCGAGGGCTTCGACCGGCTCTTCGACTGCGGACTCGTCGGGCTCGTCGAGACGGCCTCGCACGTCGGCGTCGAGTCGGTCCGGGACGTCTCGTGGTCGCTCGTGCCGCTGTTGAACGCCGGCCAGGAGGCCGAGGCGGGGGAGTTCACCCTCGAGGTGCTCCTCGAGCGCGACCCGGCCCGGTGTTCGACCGCGATCGAGCGACTGGAGGGGTACCGCGAGGAGCGCCGTCGGGAACGCGCGGAGCGACGGGAACACCTCCGCGAGTGCGTCGAGGCCCAGATCGACCCCGAGACGGCCGACGTCCTCGTGGTGGAGGTCCAGCGGTACGTCGGTGGCGGCGCCATGAGCCAGCTCTCCGAGGAGTGGGGTCGACCGGTCGTCACCTACCGTCGCCGGGACGGCGGCTACCGCGGCGGCGGCCGGACCGCCCCGGACGTCGACCTCCTGGAGGTCTTCGAGGCCTCCTCGGACCTCCTGGAGGAGTACTGGGGGCATCCCGGCGCGGCCGGTTTCAAGGTGTCGCCCGGGAACCTCGAGCCGTTCGTCGCAGGCATCGCCGAGACGGTCCGGACGCGCTACGAGGTGGATGCGTTCCGGCCGACGGTCGAGATCGACGGACGGCTCGACCCCGATCGCCTGGATCGCTCGCTCCTCGAGGAGCTGGCACGCCTCGAGCCGTTCGGCAACGGGAACGCGGAGCCCGAGTACCTTCTCGAGGGTGTCGAGGTGGCGCGCTGTGAGTTCTTCGGGGACGACGAGAGACACTGCAAGCTGTTCCCGGCGGGGGATGCGGAGGAGGTGGCGTTCACCGTCGTCTGCTGGGACGGGGCGGGGTCGTTCGAGGACGTCGTGGACGGAGGTCTCGTCGCGGACCCGGCCGTCTACGACATCGTCGGCACGCTGAGCTTCGACGACTACGCCGGGACGCCGCAGGTGAACGTCACGGACTACCGCCGCAGGGAGTGAGGTGGAGGTCCCAGGAGCGGAGCTCTCGTGACCGCGGGACCGTGACTGTTGGCCTGGGAAAGTCGGACCGCGATCGCCGGACCGTCGATATGGCACCGCGATCGTCGGCCTGTCAACGTGGGACCGCAGTCTTCGGTCCACCATCGTCGGTCCACCATCACCAATCCCGACGCCGTGTTCACCGCGTGAACGACTATATTACGGGTGGTCACCATGTGACCGTATGACGACGGCCTGGATCACGACCGCGAGCCCCCACGTGCGGGCGGTCGCCAACCCGCTCAACGCCGCGTGCCATCGGGGGTTCGTCCCCGACACGCTGTACGTCATCGAGAACCCGGGCGTCGAGGAGGAGATCGAACGGGCGCTCGAACTCTGTACGACGATCGTCGAGGCCTACGGTGGAGCGACGCCCGAGATCAACGTGACCACGCTCGACAGCGAGGTCGACTTCACGCGGATCCACGCGCACATCCGCGACGCGATCGAGGCGGTGACGGTCGACGACGGCGACGTCGCGGTCGACATCACCCCGGGACGCAAGTTCATGTCCGCGATCGCGTTCACCTCCGGCATCCGCTACGGCGCGGACCACGTCTTCTACCTCTACCTGAAGGGGTCGGAGCACTACGGGCAGAGCTACCCCGACATCCCTCACACCGGGGTGGAGCTGTACGACTTCACGGAGGAGCTCGGATGAAGATCGCCAGACCGCACCTGACGGTCCTCCTGAACGCCCTCGCCGAGACGGGGACGACGACCGTCCCGGTCAGCCATCCGAGCGACGACGTGGGGACGCTCATCGAGATCACGCTGGATGCGGCCGACGCGAGCGCCGTCGACATGACGCTCGACACGGAGGCGTACCAGGACGTCCGGAACGCCGTCGACGTCGACCACGGCCCACCCGCCGTTACCGAGCTCCCCGGCGCACGCTCGTACACGAACGCGTTCTTCGCGGGCGGGCTGCTCCCGCCGGCGAACGCGTCGGCGATCGAGGAGTTCGTCGAGGCGAACGGCCACCCCGACCTCTCCGCCGGGCATCAGCCGGTCGTCGCGGGGTTCGACACGAACCTCCTCGCGTGGCGGATCGCCGACGTCCTCGAGCTCGTCCCGGAGCGAGACGGGGTCGTCAACGGGTTCGTGGTCGTGACCGGCGTCCGGGACGAGCTCGACTGGGACCAGAAGCGGTCCAACACCGGACCGGTGGAGTCGGCATTCGGGCCCGAGTTCGAGGAGCTGTGGAACCAGCCCGCCGGGCCGCAACGTGAGGGACGCCTCGGCGAGACGTACTACCGAAAACTCCGGGACCACCGCTACGCCGACGAGGTCGCCTCCGAGCGCGAGGACGACAGCATCGTCGGCGCGATCGACGAGTACCAGCGCGAGAACCGGAAGACGGTGCTGCTGTTCAGCAACGACCGGGACTTCGTCGAGCGGGCGCGGGCTCACCGGATCAGGGCCCAGCGCGTCGAGTTCCCCGATCGACTCCCGGGCTCACTCACCGGTTCGTGGGCCCAGATCAGGGACACGCTGTACGTCCTGACGGTCCTGTTCGGCGTCCTCGAGCTCCCGAAGGTGACGCTCTACGGCGTCTGGAAGGGGAAGGGCGGCCAGGACTGGCACGACGAGCACCTGACGTGCGACTGTCGGAGCCCGAAGGTAGAAGGCATCCTTGAGCGGGATCTCGCGATCATCGAGGCGTTCGAGGAGGCGACCACGGACTGAGGTCGGGCGCCTGACCAGGATTCGTCGGTGATTTGGTCTCGGTCGTGGACGTCCGTCGGATGCCAGATCCGTCTGTTGTTGCCTCGCTGGAGGTCCGTGGACGAATACCGTACGTAGCAACGTCCCACCGGACCGGTCCTGGCCTTCGAAGGGGTTGACTGTCTGGCCGCCGTAGGTGGAGTGATGACGAGACCGGAGGCCTCCGACGGGTTCGGTTCGTTCTTCCGGCAGTACGCGAGGAGCTGGCAGCACGCGGTCGCGACCGCCGCGTTGACTGCCTTCGGGATGCTCACGTTCGTCCACCGTGGCTTCGCGGCGGTCGCCGTCGCTGTCTACGTCGTCCCTCCGGTCGCGCTCTATCTCACGGGGAGGGGAGCCTCCGTGGGGAGGGCTGAGATCGAGGGTGAGCCGGTCGAGGGAACTCCAGCGGAAGCCGATACGGCTCCGGAGGCAGGCGCGGGCGGGAATCCCAGTACGGCCCCGAACGGGGACCGGAATCCACAGCTCGGATCGACGAGCGGTACCGTCTCTGAGAGCGACTCTGAAACGGACAGCGATACCGACACCGACACCGATACGGACACTGATTCCGACACCGACTCCGATACGGACACTGATTCCGACACCGACTCCGATACGGACACCGACACCGATAGCGACCGGGACACCGGAACTGGTCGGACTGCCGGGGCGACCTGGACGACAGCCGAGTCCCCGACGGACGCGACGCTGTTCGACGTAACTGTCGCCGAAACGGGCGCGTACGCGGTCGGCGCCGACGGCGTGGTCTTCGTCGACGGCGGTTGCGGGTGGGACGTCGTCCTCGCCGACGGCCCGGCGGCCGACTCCCGGACCCTGCGGGGCGCCGACGCGACCGACGACGGCGAGGCGGTCTGGATCGCCGGCGACGGAGGGGCGGTGGCCCGCCTCGACGCCGAGACGGGACGGCACGTCGACCGCTCCGCACCGAGGGACCTGACGGACAACTGGACCGACGTCGCCGTCGGCGGGTCTGCCGACGACGAGGTCGTCCTGCTGGTCAACGGCTCCGGAGAGGTCCTCCGCGGGCGGTACCGCGACGGGGAGGTCGCCTGGGACGCGCCGGTGAAACCCGGCAGTGGCTCGAGCCTGAGTGGTGTCACGCTCGCGAACGCGTCCGTCGGCTACGCCTGCGACACCAACGACGGCGTCTTCGAGACGACCGACGGCGGGGAGACCTTCCAGCGGATCGGCGTCGAAGACGTCGACGGGACCCTGACGGACGTCGGTGCCGGCGCGTTCGGCGACGACGATCCGACAGTCGTGGTCGTTGCGGACGACGGTGTCCTCCACCGTCGCGACGACGGTACCTGGACCCCGGTCCGCCTCGGGGAGGATCCGCTGGCGGCGGTAACCCTCCGCGATGGCATCCGCCTCGCCTGCGGCGGCGAGGCCGTCTACGAATCCCAGGACGGACGGGCTGGTGCCACCGACTGGGACCGCACGGTGCTCCCCGAGCCCGGGCCGTTCGAAGGGGTCGCCCTCGGACACGGACGAGCCGTCGCGGTCGGGGCGGACGGGACGATCGTCGAACGGTCGTAGCAGGAGTCTCGGAGCGGGAGTCTCGGAGTGGGAGTCTCGGAGTGGGAGTCTATTAGTGCCGCGCCGTGGAGTACGCGGACGTCACCATGCAGACGTTCCCCGCGGACCTCGAGTGGTCCGCCCCGGAGGGGTGGACGACCATCCAGACGATCGACGCTCACGCCGGGGGCGAGCCGTTACGGCTCGTGGTCGACGGGTTCCCTGAGCTCGCGGGCGAGACGGTGCTCGAGAAGCGCCGCCACCTCCGAGAGGCCTCCGACGAATTCCGGACGGCGCTGATGTGGGAGCCCCGCGGTCACGCCGACATGTACGGCGCGGTGCTCGTCGAGCCCTCGGCGTCGGAGGCCGACGTGGGCGTGTTGTTCATGCACAACGACGGCTACAGCACGATGTGTGGCCACGGCATCATCGCCCTGGGGACGATCCTCGTCGAGACGGGGGTCGTGGACCCATCCGGAGCCGACCCCTCG